>DAIRSD010000148.1:0-10081 GCA_036804625.1 Aureliella sp.
AGGTAACTTTGTGCGGCTTGGGCGATCGACAGTTGTTGCCAGGAAAAATCATGCCTCAATTTTACGGTTAAGGCGACAACGAAGGGATTTTGTCGACGATTCCAGCGGTGGCCACAGTAATCTCGGGTATTCTAGCAGCCAATGTGCTACGATCAGGAATGGAAAATTGGCTAAAGGTCTTTGAAATGGCAGCAACAGGGTATGCGAGCGTGGTCTTGGGATGGCTGTGGAATGGCTGGTTTCCCGTTATTAAGATTTTGTGGACCAGTTCATTTGTGCTGGTTAGCAGCGGATGGAGTCTTGTGCTGCTTGCGGCCTTCTATGCAATCATCGACGTCATTGGCCTGAGAAAATGGTCGATGCCTTTTGTGATCATTGGTGTCAATGCAATTACGATTTACATCGCTCAGCGATTCATCGATTTTAGTCACATGTCGAAATATTTTTTCTCTGGAGCAGCAAGAATTAGCGGATATGAAACCACTGTTCTACTAGCAGGTGTGTTGTTGTGCAAGCTACTGTTTCTGTGGTTTCTGTACAGCAAAAAAGTGTTTTTAAGAGTCTAGTGATGGATTCCACACAGGGAAGGCATAATCCTGTTGCAGACGATTACCTCTTATTGGGCTTGTCTGCCGAAACGTCGGGTAACCTAGCAACTTGTTTGGTCTGCTCGGGGACATAGCCTAGAAACGTCATCAGATCACGTATTTCAACCGCTGTCAGTTGATCGATCAGACCTGTGGGCATCATCGATGTCTTACTTGGCTCCACCGACTCGACGTTTTCTGCTGCGATAGTATGCGTCTGCAGTTGTGCGTCTCGAATGGACAGCTCACCGTTGGCACCTGTCGTCATCAAGCCGGTGTAGACTTTGCCATCGGTGGTTACGACGCGGCTTGAACGGTATTGGTCGCTGATGACGTGAGAGGGAAACAGGATGGACTCCAACACCTCTTTGCTAGTGAAGCGGCTGGATATCGTGGCTAGATCGGGACCGATGGGTTGTCCGATACCGCCTTGAGCCTTGTGGCAATCGGCACATTTAGCTTTAGTAAATGCAATTTTTCCTGCATCAGCGTGGCCTCGTCGGCCTTCGCTGGAACCAAAAAATTCGCTCAGGGTATCGATATTCCAAGGCGAGTTCTTCTCGGCTTTGGGCAGTTCGGCCGGCGGTTCATCCGGGTAAGTTTTGGCAAACCAAACCTGCCATTCTTCTAGTTGCTGGGTGGGTATTGATGAACTTAGTTGGATCTCTTGGCCTCGCCAGTAGCTAAGCAGTTCCAGTGCAGCCGTTGGCGGTTGCTCTGTTTGCTGCATGCGCAGTCCGTGTAAAATCACTTCGCGGATCGCTTGAGCGTCATCGGTTGCAGCCTGAATCTTTTTCAATGCGTTCATGACTTCGCCCACCGCAAAAGATTCTAAGACCGGCAAGCTGCGTATCAAATAGTCCCAGTTCTCGTCGGTTGGATACTGAGCTAGTCCCAACGCGATGGCCTGTCGCCGTTCTGGGCTGCGAACCCACACATCGCGCAGATAGGCTTGGCTTTCTGGGGTACCCTGCGAAGATAGCATGGCCACGATTCCGGTACGTAATCGTTTAAACTGTTCGGCTTCGAAGCCTTTTTGGTCAATCTCCTGGTCCAGTTTCGTCAACGCCGCCAGATCCTCAGGCGATAACTGCTCAGGATAGCGGTACAGCGAGATCAGAGCAGCATTGGGCCACTTGGCTCCTTCGGAGACAAAAATCCTGGCCTCTTCCAAGCTTAAGTCTTCACAGAGTTTTTTGGTCAGATTCATGACATATAATGGGACACTGCTTCCCGAATCGGCCAACTGAGTCTCTTCAAAGAACTTCATGATGGAATAACGCTCGGCCGCTGACCACTGATGTTTGAAAAGGCTTAGGTGCATGGCTAAGTGCATGCGCTCTTCGAAAGGCAGATCTTGCTGCAGCGCGGCAATTGCCTGAGGAATAACTTCCTGGGCATTCAGATAAGTTAAAATGCGAAATAGTTCACGGTTGAGAACCCGTTCGCCGACGGGATATTCCTTGGCCAACACTTTTGCTAGTTCAGGTATATCCTGGGCGGTAAGATTTCCGCGATCCAGTGCAACTTGTGTCAGTCGTAGAACGTCGATGAAGTTACGATCACTGATAAAACCATCTAACATTCTTTGGATACTGGTCAGCACCTCTTTGCAATTCTCCGGAGTGGGATCAACGGTGACCATCGCCAAACCCGCTTGCAACCGCACGCGGTGATCCGAGTGCTGCAAAAAGTCCTTCCAATTCTGAGAGCGAACCTGTTGCAACAACAAACGTCCAGTCCAAGCCAACCTACGATCGGGACTGGATAGCAATGGTACAAGTTGACCGGGCGTCATTTCGTAACCAGCCCGCAGTAGCGCTTCGGCCGCAGCCAGTTTGACATTACGATCTTCGTCTTCCAGTAGACTGGCCAGTTCTGCTTGAGTCAGCGGGTTGGATTCCTGCAGCCCCAATAGCGAAGCCGCCTTAGCACGCACTAATTCACTTTGATCGGAAGTCAATTCGCCCAGTAGCAAAGGCGTAGGTGCTGGGCCAAACAGTTGCATCAGCTCCAGAGCACGCACACGCTGCTGCGGTGTCGATTTATTGTCGCTGACGACTTCCTTAAGCTGGTTAGCCCAACTGTTTCCAAGCTCCCTTTTTTGCGCCGCAACGTTCTGACGTCCCCAAGAAGAATCCAATTGAGGTTGTTTGAGTGCACGTGTGATTCCGTGACCTAGATCTTTCACTGACTCTGGCACATTGCCTCGCCATCGCACCTGATAAACACCGCCTTTGGTTCCACGTCCACCTGTGCAAAAATAGAGCCAGCCGTCAGGGCCTACTGCCAAATCCGTAACATTCAAGGGGTGCCCTTGAAGAAAGACTTCAGAACATGCGGTACCTTGCTGATCCACTTTCACAGACAATATCAGCCCTTGAGACCAATCGGCCAGGAACAGACTGTCGTGATACCGCTTGGGGAACATGTGATGGCTATAGACGCAGCCGCCAGTGGGCGAGCCGCGTCCGGTTTCCAGCGCTGCAGGCAAACGATCAAAGTAGTACGCAGGCCAAGCAGCCCAACCGCTGCGCCATCCGTATTCGCCAGCTTCGGCAACTTCATAGATAGCGGTTGGGCGATACCAGACCGATCCTTCGTCCGATTCCATGTCGCTATCATGAACAAACAGACGTCCGTTGGGATGAAGGACGATGTCAAAAGCATTGCGAATGCCCGAGGCCACCAATTCTACTCGTTCACCCGCTGTACCAAAACGGATAACTGTTCCACCAGGAGCCTTGATGCCGTTAGCGTGTCCGCCCGGGTCTTCCATACGTGGCTGAACTAAGTCGCCCTCATAATAGGATTTCAGTGGGCTTGTGGGTGCAAACTGACCATCGTACTGAACGTGGTTCCCCAGAATGCAATAGATAAATCCGTCTTGCCCGAAGACCAACCCGTGAGCGCCATGTTCGCCGCTTGTCCCAGTGAATCCAAGGATTTTGTCCGCTTGGTCGATGCTGCCATTGTGGTCATTGTCTTTTAAGCGATAGACACCAGAGCCTTGCTCGCCATCACCGGTAACAAAAACATCACCGTTGAGAGGCAGAATGCCTTGAATGTTCTTTACCAGTGTGCAGTAGTCGCGAGTCTTGTCAGGCACTCCATCCTTGTCTGAGTCGTAAATAAGCAGCAGTGGTCCGCCTTCCTGCGAAGCGATAATATGCCCAAATTCGTTGAAGGCCATGTTGATCAGTGAGCCAACTTGGTCGCTGCTCAGCACTTCATCTACGACAAACTCCTGATTGATACGAAAGCGCTGGTTCTCTGAAAGCTGACTGGAACTAACCTCCTCGCGCCGATCCCACGGCGCTGTCTCGCCTAGCAGCCCAAAGGCCTGCGCTGGTTTCCACGATGCGTCACTGATCTTCGTGGAAGCCCAGTTCTCGCTGGAATCTAGGTGAGTTTTCCAAGTTTCGTCCGTCGAAAAGCTAAGCCAGTTGCGCCCCCTGGGTTTGACAAAAACTCGAACAGCCAGAGCCGCTGGTCCCGCCGCCACATTCGTTACTCGAACGCCGATAACGTTGTTGCCTTTTTGCAGTAGCCGACTGATGTCGTACTGTTCCATTTGGCGTATCGACTGACCGTTTCCAATTAAGCGACCGTTGATATACAAGCCGTAACGGTCGTCGGCTGTGATGGTCAGCGTTGCCTGTTCGACCGAATCAAGCTGTAATAGCTTACGAAAATAGCAATCGCCTTGTGGAGCTTGACCGCGAGGATGCTCGGGAGACCAGATCCACTTGGCCTCCTGGCCTACGGCGGTCGCCGTCCAGGTTAGGGCAGTCACCAACAGAACGATACTTCTGGGAATCGGGCGGCTAGATCTGATAGATAACAACACGGGGCAAGTCCTTTTGCCTGAACAATGGGAAGGCCAAAGCGTCGGTGACGGGTAGCCAAGATTGCTAAAACACCTTGCTTCCTAGTACAATCCCCCGGTTGGTGTCAAGTGATATCCGTTCGTACTTCCCGAAGAACAAGCCAGCCACAACAACAAACTTACTCTGGGCTTGGCAACGCTTTGACCTTATACTGTAAGCTTTCACAAGTTCCACTATGCTCAGGCAAAACTGCATTCTAGAAGCTATTGATCATGACCGCCCAACCTATCATTCCCGTTGCTGAAGCGATCCCACCATACTTCTTAGGGGTCGATCTGGGCGGGACAAACGTAAAAATAGGCGTTTTGGATGATACAGGAAGAACGGTTGCTTTTGCCAGTATTCCGACGCTGGAAGAGCATGGACCTCAGCAGGCTGTGGACCGAATGGCCGAAGCCGGGCATCAAATACTCAGGGATAAGGGCATCGGCCTTGATCAGGTGGGTCGCGTTGGATTGGGAAGTCCAGGAACCATGTGCTTAACTGGCGGGCTTTTGCTGGACACACCAAACCTGCCAACATGGCATCATTTTGGTATTCGTGACGCGCTGGCTAAAGCGATGGGGCGGCCGGTCAGCTTCATTAACGATGCCAACGCGGCCGCTTATGGCGAATTCTGGATTGGAACGGGATCGGCATATCAAAGTCTGGTGATGTTTACACTGGGGACCGGCGTTGGTGGAGGCGTGGTCCATGAAGGACGGCTTATCAACGGTGTGAATAGCTTTGGCAGCGAATGTGGTCATATCATAGTAGACAGCACTCCCAGCGCTAGGTTGTGCGTATGGGGTGGGGGGCGTGGTGAGTTGGAAGCCTACAGTTCGGCCAGTGCGGTGGCTGCACGCGCCGAGGAGCTTGCGCGAGCTGGCAAGTCGCAACTGCTCAAGCAGCGGCTTGATCTGCAAGGCGAATTGAGCTCCAAAGACGTCTATCAAGCGGCATTGCAGGATGACCCCGCAGCACTCCAGATTATTGACGAAGCGGCCGCCTACCTAGGTGTCGGCATTGTGACCACCGTTGCGGTCATCGATCCGGGCCTAGTAGTTTTAGGCGGAGCCATGGATTTTGGCGGCCCTAAGTGCTCTATCGGTCGACGCTTCTTAAGCCGAGTCATCCAAGAGTTTCAGCGTAGGGCATTCAGCAACGTGGTTCAGGGAACCAAAATTGAATTTGCATCGTTGGGAGGTGATGCCGGTTACATTGGTGCTGCTGGCATTGCCCGAGCCGACCATCAGCGCCAAACCAACCATTAGTCGAGCGGCAGAAATATAGCTACCGTCGCCAGACGGTGGACGCCCCACACATCCACCGTCTGGCGACGGTAGCTACAGGCAAGTTCACAAGTGCTGCTTGCCTTAGCCGAATTGCATTAGATCATTTGTTTCAGTTTGCTCGTGCAGGAGTTTTGCTCTGTCAAAAACAACTTCGGAAATACCCATTTCACACATTCGCAACTTTTGCATCATCGCTCACATCGATCACGGCAAGAGCACGCTGGCCGACCGTCTGTTGGAGCGGACAGGGACGGTGGCTGTTCGCGAAATGCGTGAGCAATTGCTAGATGGAATGGATTTGGAGCGCGAGCGCGGGATCACGATCAAGGCTAAAGCGGTCACGCTGCGAACCCAGTACAAAGGTGAGCTGTACGAGCTGAATTTGATCGACACACCAGGCCACGTGGACTTCCACTATGAAGTGTCGCGAAGTCTCAGTTGCTGCGAAGGAGCGCTGTTGCTAGTGGATGCTTTCCAGGGCGTTGAAGCACAAACTGTGGCCAATGCCTATGCGGCAATGGAACATGACCTAAAGATTATTCCGGTGATCAACAAGATCGACTTGACGTACGCACGAGTGGATGAAGTGGTCGACGAGATGTCGCAGGCTCTGAGCATCGAGCCAAGCGAGGTGGTCAAATGTAGCGCCAAGGCTGGCATTGGTATCGATGAATTGATCGAAGCCATTATTACGCGAGTGCCGCCGCCCGCAGGCAATCCCGACGGCCCGTTACAAGCGATGGTTTTTGACTCGCACTATGATGATTTTCGTGGTGCCATCTCCTACGTTCGATTGATGTCTGGAACGGTCGCCAAAGGTCAAAGAATCCGATTGGTTCGGGCGGATGCGGCTTACGAGACCATCGAAATCGGTCAATTTGTTCCCAAGCGAAGACCGGTGGATGTGCTGACCGCTGGGCAGGTAGGTTATTTGATCTGCAATATCAGATCGCTTAAGGACGTACACATCGGTGACACCGTTGTTGACAACAGTCCAAAAGCCGCGCCGGCGCTTGACGGATACCAGCAGCCCAAGCGAATGGTCTATTGTGGACTCTATCCCAGCGAAGGCCAGGACTTTTCCGAGCTGCGTGATGCACTGGAGAAGCTAAGCATCAACGATCCTAGTTTCGAATTTGCGGCCGAAACCAGTGATGCTCTAGGCTTTGGATTCCGTTGTGGTTTTTTGGGTCTGCTGCACATGGAAATCAGTCAGCAGCGATTGGAGAATGAGTGCGATCTGGAACTTGTGCAGACAGCTCCCAACGTGACCTATCATATCATCACGAGAAATGGGGAGTTGTTAGAAATTCATAAACCACAAGATGTGCCGGATTCGGGTGACATTGAAGAATTCAGACAGCCGATTGTGCGAGTCAATTTTGTGGTTCCCATCGAATTCATTGGCCAGGTGATGAAGTTGAGCCAAGATCGACGCGGCCTGCAGCGAGGAACGGAATATCTTTCAGCGACGCGAGCCATGATCACTTACGATTTGCCGCTAGCCGAAGTGATTTACGATCTGCATGACAAGCTGAAAAGCGCTACGCGCGGTTACGGCACGATGGACTACGAATTGATCGGCTACGAAGCGGCAGATTTGGTTCGAATGGACATCCTGGTTAACGGCAAGCGAGTGGACGCGCTGAGTGTGATTTGCGACAAACGCGATGCGGACCGACGTGGCCGTGCGGTAGTCAAAAAACTGAAAGACGAAATCGATCGCCACATGTTTGAAGTGGCCGTTCAAGCAGCTATCGGGTCACGTATCATTGCTCGTGAGACCAAGCCAGCCTTGCGAAAGAACGTGACAGCAAAGTGCTACGGCGGAGACATCTCTCGAAAGCGCAAGCTGTGGGCAAAGCAAAAAGAGTGCAAGAAACGCATGAAGTCGATCGGCTCGGTGGATATACCTCAAAAAGCTTTTATGGCCGTACTAGACACCGGTCAGGATAAGTAGCGTCCAATTGAAACGATTTCTGCTGATTCTGGTTCGCATCGGTCTGCCGATGGCGCTTTTGGTCTATCTGTTGGCCAGCGTCCAGCGTGAAGATTACGTAGACTTTTGGAATCGTCCCAAGCGTTGGGAACTATTGGCTGCCGCTCAGGCGGTTGCTCTGGTTGCCATCGTCATCAGCTTTCTGCGCTGGCAACTGCTGGTCAGGTGTTTTGAGATTCCGTTTACGACGCGTGAAGCGCTACGGCTTGGATTTCTGGGGTACTTGATGAATTTTGTATCCCTTGGCAGTGTGGGAGGCGATTTTTTTAAGGCCATTTTGGTGGCCCGTGAAAAGCGTTCCAAGCGCCCAGAAGCGGTGGCCAGTGTTTTACTGGATCGAGCCGTAGGGTTGTTGGGGCTGATCCTGCTGGCCTGGTTCTGCATCCAGTTTCTAGCAACCGAACAAGTGCCACCACTGATCGTAAGGCTTGGACTGGCTGCTGGCGTGCTTTCACTGTTGTCTGTTGTGTCACTGTTATTGTTGGTCTATGCAGGCAACTGGCTGAACAGGTTGATCAAATGGTTGGCTCGTAATATCCCATGGATTGGAATGCCAGTGGCTAGAATGGCTGTAGCCGTTCGGCTATTGCGAAAGTATCCGACGTCGATACCAATTTTGATAGCCAGTTCCGTCTTGGTGCATGCCATGCTAACGGCCAGCGTGTACCTGGTTTCGCGTGGCCTATATCCCAAGTCGCCTACGTTACAGCAGCACATGATGGTGATACCGCCTGCGATGGCTGCTGGTGCGCTGCCGATCGCTCCAGGCGGATTGGGTGTTCAGGAGGGTGCCATCGTAGGGCTGTTTCAGGCACTACCCGATGTAGACTCAGAATATTCGTCGGTACTAGTGGCCGCAGTGTTTCGCCTGGTCACACTGGCCATCGCCGGTGCTGGAGTGGCCTATTACATTGCCAGTCATGGCAAAGAATGGCAGTATTTTCAGCAGGCCACTGCGGGTGAAAAGCAGGATGGTTTTTAGGGCATTACCAGCCCATCACCATATTGCTTTCAATGACTTTTCGAGCCTTCTCCAGGTCGCTGCCGGTCTCGTGCATGTACAAGCGAATGGCATGCAGCTTGTCACCAGACGATTTGGCCAGACAATCACGAGCAATCGAGCAAATGTCGGTCTGAGGTGACAGGCCCAACACTCCCTTGGAGATCACCCACGAATCGCGTGGTCGGCGCGTCAATCGCAGTACCTGATCCGAAGGATAAGCCTGACTGACGACATCACGAGCACTTTGCTCGTTGTCAGCCCAGGTTATGATAATGTGCGAGTCGGTTTCAACTTCATACAGTGGCATGATTGGTCTCCGGTTCGTAAACTTACGCTATGAGCAATGGAATGAAACTTTCCACAACTGGGCGATTGGCTACCCACGCAACTAATATAGCAGTTTGTCGAACCGGCGCTCAGCGGGCTAGAAAAGAAAAATTTGAAAACGGTCAAGAAAAGGGCGTAGCAGAATGAAAAATTGGTCCATACCACTGATTATTGCTGCTGTGGTGGGCATCGTACTGGTTCCAATCTTGATCGACCGGACGCAAGGAATTCAAATCCGATGGGCTTTGGCTAGAATTGCCAACGCTGCCGACCTGGGCGATGTTCAAGCAGCCAAGCAATTGAAAGACTTGTGGCAAAGGGTGCCCAATCTGGAAACAGAGCCAGATTATTGGAGCGTTCTGCTGAAGATTGCGATCAGCCAAGGCGATGGAGCGGAAATCATCCAAGTGGTTCAGCAAGCCTTGCGGTACAATCCTGAAAACTACCGACCTGCGGAATTGGCATACTTCTATTTTGAAGAGAAGCGGCATTTTGACAAAGCGCTCGAGGCAAAACTCTTATTCTATGACCTGCAAGATCGTCGTCATCCGCTGGCTCTTAATGATATCGCTTATATGCGATCTTTAGCGAGAATTGATCTGGAGACCGGGCTCCTGGAAATCGATCAGGCTCTTAAGTTTTCGCCTGATGAGTCAGCTTTTCGTGACACAAGGGCTTGGTTGTTGTTTCAATTGGGACGTTATGAAGAAGCTTTGCAGGATGCCGAGTTTGCCGTAGAAACCTCAGAGCGACAGTACAAAATGTCACAGGAGCAAATTCCTAATCGCATTTTGTCTTGGCTATCTGGACGCCCCAAGCCGTCTGGAGCTGATGGCAAATTGACCCAACAAGAAGCCGGCATGCAGCTCTGGAATTTGGGCGTGTTGCATTTCCATCGCGCTAAAATCCTTGAGGCGCTTGTCCGCGACAAGGAAGCCCAACAGGACTGGGATTGTCTGACCGAACACCAGTTGCCACTGGACTATGCTTGGCGCTAGGGC
>DAIRSD010000149.1:0-10016 GCA_036804625.1 Aureliella sp.
CCATTGATATCAATACTAGTGGGTTCGCTGGTATTTTTTTATTGTCCGTTTGCCTAATCCACAAATATACTGACTAACCAGTCATCAGCCGGAGTGCGTGAGCACCCGGTCTTCTTTCCTCAGGCTGAAAATCGACGTAGAGCATCCAAGTTGCGACGATCCCAATCGACACCCTCTTCGTCGACACCTTTTTCTGTTTCCAGGTACATAGGCAGATCCTTGAATTCTGGCGACTTCAAAAAGACAGGCCAACCGTTGGCACCAATGCACCCCAAGCCAATGTGCTCATGACGATCGACTCGGCTGCCACATTCCTTGACACTGTCGTTCGCGTGTACCGCCTGGATCTTAGATAGTACGCCATAGGCTTGAAGCTGTTTCACCATTTGGTGCAAGCCTGAGCTGGTGCGAAAGTCGTAGCCGGCTGCCAAAGCGTGACACGTATCCCAGCAAACGCCGATCATGTCTGATGGCAATCGCTCCAGAAGCCATCCCAATTGCTCAATCTGCCAACCCAGACAACTTCCCTGTCCGGCGGTGTTTTCCAGTAGAAGAGGACAATGCATGGGTGCCACGCGATCCAGAGCCGCCTGAATGCCGCGCACGATGTTAGCAATGCCATCGTCTGCCGTGCCTGTTGTATGCGAACCAGGGTGCATCACAATTCCCGATAGTCGCAGGTCTTCAGCTCTCTGCCACTCGACAACCAGCGCGTCGATCGATTTTTCTCGCAGTGCAGCGTCGGGCGATGCCAGATTGATCAAGTAGCATGCATGTGCAATAGGAGCCTGAATCTTTGCGGCGGATAGGGCGGTATGGAATTCATCAGCCTCCTGACTCGGCGACCGCTGGTCAAGGCTTGTTGCTCCGGGCTTCCTCTTCACCACATTGGGAATCAGGCTTCCAGCATTGGGCCACGCACGTGGCGAACTGACAAAGATCTGAACACATTGACATTGCAACTCTTTGGCGCGCTGAACCGCCTGCAATAATCCACCTGCGCAACTTACATGGGAACCAAAACGGTACATAGTAAATTCTTTCCCCAAAAAAATAGAAATAGCAATAAAATCTGGAAGCGTGTTTCGTTGGCCCCGCGCCAGATCTCCATAGCGCGTGGACGTCCATCAACAAATTAAGCTATGCGACATTTCCGTTTGAATGTCGATAACTAGGCACCGGAAATCTACTGCCATCGTCTCAGCCAGGCTTCTAAGATCAATAGATTCCAGATTCGATACTCATGATTAAATTGTCCAGCGGCATGTTGGTCGATCAGCTTTTTGAGGGCTGCAGGTCTGAAGAGAGTATGGCACCGCGACTCAGGAGAAAGAAGAGTCTGTCGAGTCACTCCAGCCAGTTCGCCGCGCAGCCATCGTCCCAGAGGTATGCCAAAGCCCATTTTTCGCCGAGTCCACACTTGGCGCGGCAAATGCCGATCAAAGGCGGTTCGCAATAGTAGCTTTCCACTCGACCAACCCAGTTTTAATCGACTTGGAATGCGAGCCGCCAGCTCAACCAGTCGGTAATCCAAGAATGGCTGTCGGCATTCGAGCGAGTGTGCCATACTGGCAATGTCTATCTTGTTCATCAGGTCGCATGGAAGATAGGTAACTAGGTCTGCCAGGCTGGCTCGGCTGACCAAGTCGCGATTTCCGGCCTGCTGCCACGCAGTCTCGAAGAACTGGATCGGGTCTTCGTCAGGAAGTTGTTGCAGAAAGTCGTCCTGATACAACTCTGCGCGAATCTGCTCAGGAAATATCTGAACCCAATTCATGTAACGTCGCACCGGCGGTTGTTTCAGCACCGCGCCAAAACGCTGAAGCTGACGCACCAAACTTCGTTGACGGTCAGAATTGGGTAGACGCTGAAACCAGCCACTGCCCAGGATCGAGGTCATCGGCCACGCTTGATTCAACCAGCGGCTGAGCCACAAAGCGCGGTGGCGATCATAGCCAGCGAACAATTCATCACCTCCATCACCGGTCAACGCTACTTTCACGTGCTCTCTTGCCCATTTGCACAGGTGCCACGTGGGCAGTGCACTGCTATCGCCAAAGGGTTCGTCGTAGTGTGTCACTAGTTGCTCTAAGGTATCTACTGCCGATGCTTCCACGATGGCTTCGTGATGCTGACTCTGTACCCAAGCAGCTACTTGGCGTGCGTAAGGTCGTTCGTCGAAGTCCGATTCCCGAAATCCGATACTAAACGTCTTGATCGGTTGAAGGCTGTGCTGCTGGGCCAGCGCGACCACTAGCGACGAATCGATACCACCTGACAAGAACGCACCCAACGGCACATCGCTTTGCAGTCTCAATTGAATCGAGTCATGGAATAATTCGGTGACTTGACCAGCGGCTTCTGCGGCAGGCAAACTACTTTCAATCGAAGCGTCAAAATTCCAATATTTTCGAACCTGTTTCTCGGCGACGTCACGCTGGCGGAATACCACGTAATGTCCGGGAGCTACCTTGCGAGTGTGTCGATAAATAGATTGCGGATGGGGGACGTATTGATAGGTTAAAAAAGCGTCGATGGCTCCAGCAGAAACCTCCTTTTGGAACGTAGGGGCTTGCGCCAGCGCTTATAGCTCGCTGCCGAAAAGAAGCTGTTGACGACTAAATTGATAGAAGAGCGGCTTTTTGCCAAGACGATCGCGTGCCAGCACCAATTGTCGCCGATTGCGATCCCAAATTGCGACTGCAAACATTCCGTTTAGATGTTGAAAGCAGTCCGTGCCCAAGTCCTCGTACAGATGAATTACGGATTCAGCGTCACAGTCGGTGCGGTAATAATGACCAGTGCCATCCAGGCGATGACGAAGCTGTTTGTAATTGTAGACTTCGCCGTTAAAAACCATCCAGATCGACTCGTCTTCATTGGACATCGGCTGATGCCCGCCTGCCAGATCGATGATCGATAATCGCCGAAATCCTAGTCCAACTCCTGGAGTACAGCCGGCTGCGTCCGACTGAAATTCGCTGTAGTACTGCCCGCGATCATCGGGGCCACGATGAATCAACACATCGGTCATCCGATCGATGATTTCTGGTGCTATTCGTTGGCTGGGGTCGAACCACACAGCGCCCGTGATACCGCACATTTCTTGACTGTAACTTTCCCTGTTCGACCAGCAATAGGCGATGCGACCGTGAGAATATTTGGATAATGAATCAGTGGTCAGCTTGCTTCAGAGCGCGAAGTATATCACAATTCTTCCCGTGGTCATTGGGACTACAGAGCAACTTGATAGTCGCTCTCAGGCTTAAATCGATTTTTGGGCGGGTCGTAGTAATTTGCCTTACCGTTGTGGGATTCGCTAGAACTCCCTTGGTGGACCGGGAACTCTGGCTAGTACCGCTATGAGTTGTAAAACATGATCTGCCGCGAAGAACAAGAAGGACAGTCACGATGAATAGGGTATTTCAAATGTGCTATCGAAACAATGTCGCCTTTAGCTTAGCAATTTTCTGGTTGACGGTGACTGCGGTATCCTTTGCGGATGAAAATCCTCAGTCGGAGTTGATTTTCCCTTTGCATCATCAGCACAATCACGCGCCGGGCATTGCCGAACTGACGGGTGGAGAGCTGATTGTTTCATGGTTCCGCGGTTCGGGCGAACGGCAAGCAGACGATGTGGCCGTTTATGGCTCGCGGCGACCCGCCGGTCAACGGCAGTGGAGCGACCCGTTTATCATGGGCGATTCGCCGGGTTTTCCCGATGGAAATACCTGTATGATGGTTGATTCACGAGGACGACTTTTCCTGTTTTGGCCTCTGGTGCTTGCCAACACTTGGGAATCGTGTTTGACACAGATGCTGATTTCCGAGGACCCTTCTGGGGTTGGTTCGCCAGCTTGGAATCGTCGTGACACTATCTGGATGAAACCTATTGATTTTGGCCAGAAAGGCATGCAGGTACTGCACGAGAAGATCAAGAGCCTACCCAAACCCGCCGATGGTCCACTGGAGGCCTATTTAAAGCGAGTCGAGGAACGAATCCATGATAAGCTGTATCAAAGACTTGGTTGGCAGGGGCGATGCAAGCCAACGGTTTTGCCTTCGGGTCGTATCTTGCTTCCCTTGTACTCCGATACTTTTTCGATTTCGATCATGGCAATCAGCGACGACCAGGGCTTAACTTGGCGCGCGTCGGAGCCGCTGTTGGGATTCGGGAATATTCAACCCAGCGTCCTAAGGCGTGCCGATGGAACGCTGGTTGCCTATATGCGTGAGAACGGGCCGCTACTGAAAATTCGGGTCTGTGAGTCGACTGATCAGGGGGAAACGTGGGGACCCGTAGGTACGATCGATCTACCCAATCCAGGTTCTGGGCTGGATGCGGTTCGATTGCAAAACGGCAACTGGGTAATGATCTATAACGACCTAATTGCCGGACGTCATCGCTTGGCCGTGTCACTTTCCAAAGACGAGGGTCAGTCCTGGCCATATACCGTACATTTGGAAGATCATATCGGAGGTTCCTACCATTACCCGCCTATCATCCAGACTTCTGATCAAAAAATTCACTGCGTCTACAGCTATTTTGTGACCGAAGGGAAAAGTATGAAGCACGTGGAATTTGACGAAAGCTTTTTACTTACTGACAGTCATAATGCGAATAATTAAAATTCCTGTCCTAAATTTCACATCATAAGTATAATAGGAAGCAATAAGTTAGCTGTGTCCAACTTTTTGGCAGGCCCACGGATGAAAAAATGCTGTTTGGTCTTAAATTTAGTTTCCGATGGTCACCGGTTCTGTTGCTGTTTCTTTGCATCCAGCTTGGCTGGCTGACTTCTGGCGCTTTGATTGCTGCTGATAGTCAGTTGCCTCAGATCCAAAGGATCAATCTGGCGATTCAGCAAGGCTGGACCGACCACCAGTTGACTTCGTCGTCAGTCGAGGACGATTGGAAATGGGTTCGCAGGCTGTACCTAGATCTAATTGGTCGAATTCCAAGCTTTCAAGAGGCGCAGCAGTTTGCACGTGACAAATCAAAAGAGAAACGAGCAGCGTTAGTTCAGCAGCTTTTGAGCGACGGACGATACACGGAAGAGTTTGCGGCACATTGGGCAACCACTTGGAGCAATATTCTAATCGGACGTTCCGGCGGAACAGCTCGCAATTCGTTCACCAATCGCGAGGGGCTGGCGAAATACCTGCGAGACAGTTTTGCGGGTGACAAGTCCTATGATCGAATGGTCTATGAGCTGATTACAGCGACGGGGACCACAAAACCTGGTACTGAAAGGTTCCATGGTGCCACCAATTTCTTGGCTGACAAGGTGAATGAGGAAAATGGGACTCAGGCCACCGCAGCCACCTCACGCATTTTTCTAGGGATGCAAGTCCAGTGTACTCAGTGCCACAACCATCCGTTCAATCAATGGAAACAAGAAAAATTTTGGCAGTTGAACGCTTTTTTCCGCCAGACGCGATCCTTGCGACGGTTTGTACAAGGCACCGACGATATCGATCATGTAGAACTGGTCGATGAAGACTTTCGGGGCGAGGGCAATCAAGCTAATGCGGATGAAGCGGAGATATTCTACGAGGAACGCAATCAGGTTCTGCGTACCGCCTACCCAGTGTTTATCGACGGTACGGAGATTGGCCGCAGCGGTCGCGTCCAAGACTTGAACCGTCGCGCTGAACTAGGCAAACTTGTGGTGCAGAGTGAATACATGAGCAAGATGCTAGTGAATCGCATCTGGGCACATTTCTTGGGGTATGGATTTACTCGTCCAATCGACGATCTTGGACCGCACAGTTCTGTTTCACATCCCGAGTTGCTGGAATATCTGTCCCAGCAGTTCGTGCAATCTAGCTATAACATGCGCGAGCTGATGCGGTGGATTGTATTGTCCAAGCCATACCAGTTGTCCAGTCTGATGACTCAGAGCAATCAGAAGGATGATCCATCGCTAGGGCATCAGCCACAATTTAGCCACTTTTATCTGAGGCAAATGACTGCCGAGCAGCTTTACCAGTCTCTAGTCACAGTTGGGGGACAGGCTAAAGGTTCGTTAGAGCAGCAACAGGCTGAGCGAGATCGTTGGCTGAGCCAGTTTGTGGTTGCTTTCGGAACTGACGAAGGCGACGAAGCGACGACATTCAACGGGTCGATTCCGCAGGCTTTGATGATGTTCAATGGCGAGTTGGTCAAACGCGCCATCGACACCGCCCCCGGCAGCATGTTGGACAAGTTAGCTAGCAGCAATAGCAAGTTCCCAGAGAAAGTACATTCTCTGTTTGTATTAGGCTTATCCCGTCGTGCCACGAGCAAAGAACTGGACGTCGCCGGACAGTTACTTCAAGCTCGCGGTGGTAAAGCCAACGAAGCGCTTCAAGATCTATGGTGGGCCATTTTGAACTCGAATGAGTTTATCTTGATCCACTAGGAAGTTCTAAATACTGGAAATCAAAGTGATGTTCTGGAATCGTCACGCCACTCCTCAAGGAATGACTCGTCGGCATTTCATGCAGCACTCGGCGGGTGCAAGCGCGCTAGCCGGTGCGTCACTGGCCTTTGGACATTCGTTGCAAGTGCATGCCCAAGAGCTAAGGAAAAATCGGAAAGCTGCCATACTTTTGTGGATGGGTGGTGGACCAGCGACGATTGACCTGTGGGATCTGAAGCCTGGTGCAGCCACCGGAGGCCCATTTCGCCCGATCAGCACCACTGGCGATCTTCAGATCTGCGAGCATCTTCCGATGATCAGCCAACAAATGCAACACCTGTCCGTCGTCCGTTCGATGAGTACTCGCGAGGCGGATCATGACCGAGGTCGTTACTACATGCACACCGGTTATATTCCTAACCCCGGCATTGAACATCCCAGCTATGGTGCGGTCGTAGCCCACGAACTAATGGCTGATCGGCAGGATCTGGAAATACCTCCGTTTGTTGCGGTTGGCTGCGCTAGTGATGGTCCAGGCGTTATGTGATTGAGCTTCGCCCCTTTCAGTGTGACCAGCGACGGTCGCATTCGAAATCTCGATCAAGTGGTGGCCGACTCCCGCATGGCTCAGCGAGTCAAAACTCTGGAATTGATCGAGACTAATTTTGCCAAACAAAATCGCGGTGCCGTGGCCAGTGATCATTTAAAGATTTTAGAGAAAACCTATCAGTTGATGACCAGCCGTCAGATGCAGGCTTTTCAAGTAAACACAGAACCCGATCAAGTCAAAGAGCGTTATGGCGACAACGCATTTGGACGCGGCTGCCTGATGGCTCGGCGACTGGTCGAAGTAGGCGTGCCGTTTGTCGAGGTGGACTTGGGAGGCTGGGACAATCACCAAGGCATTTTCCCGATCTTGGAAGATCAGCGTCTGCCGGTTCTGGACAAGGCCATGAGCGCTCTGGTTGCCGATTTATCTGAGCGAGGAATGTTGGCCGATACGGCGATTCTATGGATGGGAGAATTCGGCCGCACGCCAACGATAAACGGTAATGCGGGCCGAGACCACTACGCAAAAGCTTGGAGCGTAGTAGTGGGAGGCGCTGGCATGAAGGGTGGCATCGCCGTTGGACAGACCGATGCTGAAGGGCGTGAGGTGACCAGCGAACCCTACACCTCTGAGGACCTGATGGCTACCATCTGCAAGTCGTTGGGGATCTCGTTGGAAACCACATATCAAAGCAAGAGCGGTCGCCCAATGAAGATTGCTAACGGCGGCAAATTGATCAGCGAGCTACTAAGTTAGCTTTTGGCATGCGGCCTGCCACTTGCTAGCCTGACGCAGAATTGCGACAATCTTGGACGCTTCTCGCCAATCGGGTATATGAATTGGCAAATGATGAAGCAAATGGTAATTGAATGTGGCGTAGGAGAAATAAGCTGAACAAGCCGAAACCAGAGTTACCTGGAATCTCAGGAGCAAAATTAACACTTGTGGTACTTACTGGAATTCTGGTACTTGGGCTAGGAATTGCATACACGTTGGCCACCTACATGCGTCTTAATCAGGCACGGGAGGATACCGAAAGACGCTGGCGAGAAGTAGCCAGGTTATTGGACCAGGACTATCTGCATTTGGTAGAGGGCGAATCGGAAACAACACAGCCCGACAATCAAATCGTAGGCTACAGTTCGTTGGCGGCAAAAGTGGATCGATTCCGCACTGCCGTGGACGCTCAGCAGCAGCGGTTATTGGCCGACGAAGTCGAATCGATGATTGCCCAAAATCCAGCTAACTCAGATCCCGCTCCAAAGGCTTCTACGCAATTGCTAAGTGTTGTTGACGACTACAATCAAGGACTTGAAGTCGAGCGTCAAATTCTGGCCTCTCCCGGAGGTAGAATTCTACGAGTTATCTTGGTGTTGCGCGATCGGGTTAATTTTCAAATCAACAGCTAGCCTGTGCCACCAGCAATCCCGGCTAGGCGATCGTTGACAAGCCGGATAAGCTATTGTTGCTGAGGTTCTGGGGCGGCAAGCAGCGTCTACTTCACTCAGTTCAAAAAAATCAAGTTGAATTTCAGGGAGCAAAAACAATGGCGCGGCCAATCACGCTGTTTACCGGGCAATGGGCGGATCTACCACTGGAGCAGATGGTCAAGCTGACCAGCCAGTTCGGATATGATGGTATCGAATTGGCCTGCTGGGGGGATCATTTCGAAGTCGACAAGGCTATCAGCCAATCGGATTACTGCACCAAAAAGCGAGCACTGCTGGACAAACATGGACTTCAGTGTCATGCCATCAGCGCTCACTTAGTCGGTCAGGCTGTGCTTGATTTGATCGACTCGCGGCACAAGGCGATTCTGCCGGACTACGTTTGGGGCGACGGCAATCCAGCGGGCGTCAACCAGCGCGCCGCCGAGGAACTCAAGCAAACCGCTCGTGCCGCTCAGCGCATGGGCGTGGGAGTGGTCAATGGATTCACTGGGTCCAGCATTTGGCACCTGCTCTATTCGTTTCCGCCGGTGCCTACCGCGATGATCGACGACGGATACAAGCTGTTGGCCCAGCGATTTCATCCGATCCTGGATACTTTTGGCGAATGCGGCGTGAAATTTGCCCTTGAGGTTCACCCGACCGAGATCGCTTTTGATCTCTATTCGGCACAGCGAACTTTGGAAGCCTTAGATCACCGCGAAGAGTTTGGGTTTAACTTTGACCCAAGTCACTTGTTCTGGCAGGGTGTGGACCCGGGCGAGTTCATTCGGGCATTTCCGGATCGCATCTACCACGTCCACATCAAGGACGCCATTCAGACTCTAAACGGCAGGTCCGGAATTCTGTCCAGCCATTTGAACTTTGGCGACCCAAGACGTGGCTGGGATTTCCGTAGTCCAGGACGCGGCGGGGTGAACTTTGAAGAGATCATTCGTGCCCTGAATGCGATCAACTATCAGGGTCCACTAAGCATTGAATGGGAAGACAGCGGGATGAAACGAGAGTTTGGAGCTGCTGAAGCCTGTCGCTTTACCAAGAACCTGGACTTTAGTCCAAGTGATCGTGCGTTTGATTCGGCGTTTGACGAATAGGATCTATTTGATTTTACTTCCAGTATGGCGGATGAATTAGCAGCTTTGATAAGCGTTCAGATCAACGGCCAAGCCTTGCGGATTTCGCAAGGTAGTTGCGTTTCAGCATTGTTAGACGCCGTCGCTATCCGCAGTCCATTGGTAGCGGTGGAAATCAACGGTCAGGTCATTTCCCGATCGCAACATGGGCAGTTTCTCCTGTCCGATGGCGACGTGGTCGAAGCGGTGACACTGGTGGGGGGCGGCTAGGCCGGATTTTGTATTGCCCCGGGAAGTCCATGTTTTGGCGAGCCTAACTAAGTTTGCCAAATGGTGAACGCAGACTCCTTCGGCATTTCACGTTCTGGCGGACGTAGCTTCGGAGCTATGCATTTAGCTTTACGGCAGGTAAGAGGTTCTTCATGGCCAAAACATCATCGGTAAATCCAGCAGCCCCAGGCGCTGGGCCTACCAGTTTTTTGCCTCTCCACGATAATCCGCTCAACGTCGGTCCATTCCAACTGTCCAGTCGATTGGTCTT
>DAIRSD010000150.1:0-9971 GCA_036804625.1 Aureliella sp.
GAAAATAACTTTACACGACAACCATCCTGAAACCTCAATACCTACCAAAGTCAATTCGGCATCTCGATCAACCAAATCGTGCGAGATGGCTGCCGCATTGATAAAACCTTCGATCCTCAGCCTCTCAAGACTCACGATCTGCAACAACTCGGCCCCAGGTTCAACCCATTCCCCTGGTCGCTTGCTAACGGCTACTATAGTTCCTGATACTGGTGCTAAGATTCGATGCCTAGCAATCAACTCTTCAGCAGCTTTCTGTTCATTTTCAGCCGCTTCGACATCCAGCAACTGCAACTGTGTCTCCTCTCGGGCGCGATCAATTTCAAGCACAGCACTCTCGTAGACCAATTGCAGTCGGTCGATCTCCTTGAGGGGATAAGTATCTGTCACACGTGTGTTGGCCAATTTAGCTCGATCTAACTCATTTTTTGCCACCTCTGAGCGTTTTTCGGCCAACAGAAGATTGACGTTGCTTTTGTGTTTAAGTCTGGCAATATTTGTCGCAATTTTCGCTCGGTTCCACTGAAGCCTAACTGAAGCGTCATGGATGCGAGCCAGTTCCTGGCCCTTTTCGATTCTGGCACCCTCAGAGACTTCCAATTTGGAAACTCTACCGGCGACTTCAGCCGAGATCTTAGTTGCTTCGATAGCTTTTAGGAGAGCGTTCTGCACTTCAACAACTTCGGTCTGTTGAGCAACAACGCTGCCGGCAGGCACGATCATCAACCAAGATTGCACCAACGACCTAATCCATAAACTGTTCAACAGGCTTAATCTGCGGTTCATTTTGAATTTTCCGTTGAAGTTGCAAACCATATTTTGCGCTGAATCGCTTCCACCAAAGGGCGCGACCAAACGAACCATGTCGGATACTGCCCGACATTTAGATACGCATAGACTGTCGCACCCACGTACGCGTCCTGTATTTCTGACCGATCGACACTGGCGTGTGCATCAACAAAAACACCATCACCACGTGGATTGCGTGCCGCCGGTGACAACCACACCAGCTTGGCACGATGCTGACGATCAGGGCTGGAGCTGAAAACAAATTCTAACTCCAAATCACGCTGTCTTTGTTCAGGCAGTTGCCCCTGACCGGAATATCTATCATCAATGGCTTGTGCACTTCTCACATAACCGATATCCCTATCTGCAATCGATAAGACTAAATGCCAAGGTCCACTTGTTTGCACGATTCGCAACAAAGCATCTCCGCGACGAACTGGGCGTGAGTCTAGAAGAGCTTCCAGATCGCTGGCAATCACCAATCCATCGATCGGTGCCGACAGGCTCAGCCTCAAATTCTCGGACTGATAAGCCTCCAGCTTCTTCTGCAATGTCTTTCGCTGAGTTTCTAGCTGCCCGATCTCAGCGGCAACGCGATTGATCGTTGCGGCTTGATCTGCGTTGTCCCGATTCAACTGATTTAAACTTACCGCCAAGGCATCTAACTTCTCTTGGTTAGCCTGAATTTCACCTATCGTTTCCTGTGAGGCTATTTCAAGACTGGAAGACTTCATGGTCAGTAGTGCCTGCCCTTGTGTCACTAAGGCATTGTCTTTAATAAGCAGTTGTTCTACGACGCCATCAAGTCCTGCAAAGACCGTTCGTTGATATACGGGTTGCAATACACCCTGCATTTCAATCCTCATGTCCGTAGGCCTAACTAACAGCCAGCCAATGAGACCTACCAACCCAATCACAATCAGCCATCGCCATAAGCGTGTCCTGTGCCAATTGCTGATTTTCGACAGTCTATACTTGCCCAAACCTCGAACCCAAGCCGGAAGGCCAAGCCACCTTCTTTGTGCATACCACATGGACGTGACCACCGGCATGGTCAAGGCAAGCCGCTGAGTCCCCTGTAGGAAATCTTCATAGTCTTTCCATTCGAAGCAAATCGCTGTATCACCAATCGACGATCCTGACAAACTATCGTTTGCAATTCTCTGCTGAGAGGACACTGCCGAAAAATCGCATATTGGTATCGTCACGGAATATTCTGCGATAGACTTCAGTGGACCAGCAGTTCCGACCGCCGGATCGCTAGGCTGAGCAGCCACTGACCCTGGCTGGACGACCACCGGTTGATTCCTGTCGAACGCCTTCTGGCATAGGTCGCAAAGTTCCTTCAAGCTATCCGTATTTTTGATCTCGCCGGATACTCCACTAACCGACAATACTTTGCTTGATTTTAGTCCACGACGTACAGCTAATGAAACCCGCTGCGCTCCCAGAACCGCTGACAAACTGTTTACCACCAAGACCGCAGATTCATCAATCGATTCAGCCTTTCCCAATTGAGACAATAACCGTTGGACTCCTGGCCATCGAACCGTAAAGAATTGTTGCTGCTGGGCAGTTTCGTAATCAGAAATAATTTCGCCAATTGCTTGACAAAACTTACCAATTTGCGAGATCGAAGCGGAATCCAATTGGGTGCCCAAGAGTACAACAATCGCTCCTAATTGTGAATTCTGCTTGACCACTGGCACCGCCAAGAACTTGTCATTGCCGGCTGAAACCGTTCGCCCTTCCTCGGGTAAATTCAACAGGGCTCCCTCAGGCAGCTCTACCGATGAAATTCCGGAAACTGCGAGCGGCTTCCATGCTTCGCTAACAATCGGGACCCAAAATGATGCCTCCTTGGCACTCAGTACGAACCTGATTCTTTGTAGAACTACAGCTAGAAACTCCGCTCTAGACGTTCCTATGCACGCCAACCGATCGAGTTCTTCCAGTAGGTGGTCAAGCTCTTCAAGCTGTAATAGGCCAATCATCGATATACTCGTCGGTCAATAGATGCTACCGTTCACACAACAAGCTGTAGGACATAATCGGCACTGCAGCAAAGCGTTTCCAACACTGAAGTTCGCGGTCAAAAACCAGGAGGCCTCCGAGCGGTTTACCAAACGCCACATAAAACAACGCCTGACAAGCGGCAGTGGCGACAATACGAACAAGCCCAGTTTTAAATCGGATCTGTGCGCCCGAGTAGTTCTTATGGTACTCAATCACGGTACAAAAGTGACTAACCTTAATTGCTGTCCATAAACAAAACAGGCATTTGAATCCTGTTAAACAAGACCAACAAGTCACTATCGGGATAACCGCTTCGACCCTAGTAAAGGAACAATCCGTCACATTCAGCATAAATTGACTGATCGAAACTCCAAGTTGCGTCCGAAATCAGGAATTACAGACCCTTGCCATGTCGCAAGCAACGCTTTGCTAGCACGGGTGCTACTGGAGGATCCATGAGGCATTCCTACTTTCTTATTAAGATGTTGCTTGTGAGCATCAGCTTCATTAAGGGCTGTTGTCACGATCGCAGCGTATTTCAGTTTGGGAGAAACAATGCCTGCTTTGCGCCGCCGCATGATCCAACCCAATGCGTCCAACAACTGGAAATATCGGAACCGATTCTTTGCAACGAATGCGGTCAAGGCACGCCAGAATTCATCTCGCCACTCGACATTGACGAATCCAGCTTGACGGCCGACAGAGTCTTACATCTATCTCTGGAAAGCTGCATTCGCGACGCACTTACATCGTCGAAGGTTATGCGTGACCTGGGAGGAACTGTAGTGCGTTCGCCGCAAACGACCACCACCACTTTAGATCCTGCTTTGATCTATACCGATCCACGAGCTGGCGAAGAAGCGGCGCTGAGCGCATTTGATGCAAATTTCTTTGCAAGCAACATATTCGAAGCCAATAATCGTAGGTTTAACAATCAATTTTTTGGCGTCAATGGGCGATTCAATCAATCACTCAACACTAGCCTAGTTGGTATCTCGAAGCGATCGGCCACCGGCGGGGTGATGACGTTTCGCAATGTGACAATTGGGGATAACAACAATCAGGCGGGCAACCAGTTCGGTAGACAATTCTGGGATTCTTTCTTTGAAGCCGAAGTGCGTCAGCCATTGCTACAAGGCGCTGGAACTCAGTTCAATCGTATCGCTGGCCCAGGCAGCCAGCCTGGACAATTGAACGGAGTGCTCTTGGCCCGAACTCGTACCGATATCAACCTTGTCGATTTCGAAAAATCGGTCCGAGACTTGGTAGCCGAAGTAGAAAACGCCTATTGGGATCTCTATTATGCCTATCGTGACCTTGAAGCAAAAATCGACATTCGAGATATTGCCGCAGAAACTCTCAAAAAGCGAGAGAGCCGCGATGATACTAGTGTTGGAGACAAAGCACAGGCATTAGAGCAACTGCACAGGTTCCAGTCTGAAGTTGTAGACGCGTTAAACGGTCGAGCCATTGATGGAACACGCACAAATAACGGTTCAGCCGCTGGTACATTCCGAGGCAGCGGAGGACTGAGATTGGCAGAACGCAAACTTCGTTTGATGATCGGCTACCCAATCAACGATGGACGATTGATTCGCCCTTCCGATTCGCCATCGACCGTTCCAATTGTTTTTGACTGGCAACAGGCATCAGGGGATGCTGTTCGTAATCGAGAAGAACTTAAACGGCAACGTTGGGTTATCAAGCAAGCAGAACTAGAGTTAATCGCAAACAAAAACTTCCTAATGCCGCAATTGGATCTGATCGGACGCTATCGAGCCCGCGGGTTTGGAGATCAATTGCTTTCCAATTCATCAGGTGCGTCTTTCTTTGATGACGATCTACAAGAAGTACATGCCGGCGTGGAATACACTTTGCCAGTTGGCTTTCGGCGCGCCCACGCGGCCGTGCGGAACTCCGAATTATCGCTGGTTCGGGCCAACGAAATTTTGCGTGAACAAGAGCGGTTTGTCACTCTAGGATTGAGCAACGCTGTCAACGAAACCAAACGAGCTTATGAGAACATGAACCTTCAGCAGCTTAGGCTTGATGCTATTGTGACCCAGCTTAAAGCTCTAGAGGAACGGGAAGCTCGCGGAAACACTCCCGAACTGGACGTATTGCTGGAAACTCACCGACGACTTCTGGATGCGAGGCTGCGATTCCACCAAGCGCAAATCGAATACACGCTTTCTCTTCGAAACGTGCATTTCGAAAAAGGAACGCTGCTGGCTTATAACCAAGTATTTTTGTCGGAGTCGACAACCGAGGCAAAAGCTCTACTGGACGCTTCCGAGCGACGCTATTTCCAAGATGCATCGGTTCAGACAGCCTCCACCGATCCAATCATTGCACGCTAGGGCATTAAGTCCGCGATATGTCGCGAACGTGGCCTCTGCTTGCACAGCTATCGACTGGACGCAACATAGCCTACTTCTGTTCCATGCCTAACTGGGTCATCTTGCGATACAGGTTTGAACGGTGCATGCCTAGTTGCTTGGCAGCACCTGCCAGATTGCCTCCAGCCAAGTCGATGTGTCGCTGGATGTACTGCCGCTGGAAGACGTCCGTCGCATCGCTTAGTGGCATATTCGAAGGAACGCTGCCCACATCGCTGGATGATCCAGGGGAGAGGACAAAGGCTAAATCGGTCTCTTCTACTACGTCGCTATGCGTCAAATAACTGACGCGTTCCATCAAGTTGCGCAGTTCACGAACATTGCCAGGCCAGGAATGCGTCATCAGCCGCCGATGAGCGGATTCGGACAGGACAGGAGCTTTGCGACCAATTTGATGAGCGAATTGCTGCAGAAAATGCTGAGCCAAAATGCCGATGTCCTGCCCACGTTCGCGAAGAGGCGGCAAGTTGATGGTAACGACATTCAATCGGAAATATAGGTCCTCACGAAACCTTTTCTCACGTACTAGTCGCGCCAAGTCCTGATTGGTGGCCGCGATGATCCTTACATCGGTCTGTATCGTTTTCTCGCTGCCAACGCGGCTGATGATCTTGTCTTCCAGAACCCTCAGCAGTTTTGCTTGCCCGCCCAGACTCAGCTCCCCAATTTCGTCCAGCAAGAGCGTTCCTCCAGAGGCTTGTTCAAACCTACCCGCGCGATCGCCAATGGCATCGGTGAAGGCTCCCTTGACATGCCCAAACAGCTCGCTTTCGATCAGCGTCTCTGCGATAGCCGCGCAGTTGACTGCGATAAAAGGCTGGTCACTTCTGGCACTCTGCAGATGCAGACTTCGAGACACAACTTCTTTGCCCGTTCCGTTTTCGCCAAGCACCAGAACAGCCAGATCAGTTTCAGCCACTCGGGCGACTGTCTCTCGCAGGATCACCACCTGCGGACAGTGGCCAGCCAAATGCATCGTCTCACTGGCGGTTTGTACCAATCGGTCGCGCGACTGAATCAACTTGGCAATTCGCTGCATGTTCTCGACGGCTGTCGCGGCATGCTTGGCAAGTTCAACAAGAAACTGCTGGTCGCTTTCGGAGAACAGGCCCTGCTGGTGGTTCAGGACCTCGAAGACCCCAAGCGGTTGCTGCTGGTGATCCAGAAGAGGCACCGCGACCAGCGAACGCGTCACGTACCCCAGCTTCTCGCCGATCTGACTATTGATCGCGGCTTGCCCCTGAGATTCGTCCCAGCGTTTTGGCTGCCGAGTACGCAGGACATCTCCAGCGATACCCTGGTCGTCACGAATCCGCAACCGCTCGCCCGTCACTCCCATCGCCGGATAGCCAACCAGTTCACTGCGAGGCCGATCCCACAGAAAGATGCTAGCGCGATCGCCGCGAATCAACCTGGCTGCCGCTTGTGCCATCGAATTGAGCAACATGCCCAAATCGTCTTTGCGCTGCCAGCCAGAAGCCAAGTCAAGCAAAGCTTCCAATTTCTGTGTTCGCGAGGTCAATTGAAGATGTTGTGCGGCAATCAACAGACATCCTCGCAACAACTGAGCTAACTGCTGAATCTGCTGATAGCTCACGACTTGATGCGGGCTGACCAAAAGCACTTCCGCTGGCGAGGATTGCCCCAGCAATGGCGCTGCAAGCCAGCCCTGACCTCGCGTTACCTCCATGGTCTCACCGGCTGCCGCCACCAGATCAATAGGAATATTTTGCAGCGAACTAGCCGATCCTACGACGGCCCACTGAGCGCCTTGTTGATGAACCCAGACCACTTTTGCTCCATCGATTCGCTGCTGCAGAGCCACCAGAGCCATCTGTCGGTAATGTCCAAGATCCTCCGAACGCTCCACTGCGGCAAGCAGTTCATTAGCTAGTCCGTAAGCAAGTTCCGCTTCATCCGCCATGCTGCAAATACTTCCCAATTTGTTTCTTAGCCGATCTCCGTAACCTGCTCAGCCCCAAAGAGCAAAGGGCAGGCTAGTGGAAACGATCAGTATCGAATCGGTGTTTCACGTCGATCAGACCCAATCCATTTCCTACCATCCAAGGTAACCGTTTACTCAAAAGCGCCAATCCAGACTAAGCTTAGGGCGAGCGGCAGATGAATATGTTCCTGCGTAGTGAAACTAGCCAGAGTTCCCGTTCCCGAAACGAATTCTGGCGAATCCCACTCGCCATAGTTTCCGTTCTTACGAGGAATTCTGGCGAATCCCACTACGGTAAGTGTGTATGAAAGGAATTCTGGCGAATCCCACGACGTTAAGTCTTTCTACGCCTTTCGCTTAAGGTTTCAGCCGCCAGCCCGAAGCATCCGCCATAAGCTTGGTGTGTCCTTTGTGCTGGTTGTACACCTGATGCATCTGAGCTATGTCGTCAAAATAACCAACGATATGGGCAGCGCTAAAGGACTGACCAGCTTGGATCGAGCGCCCGAAAATCTCTTCGATCATAACGATGATCCCGCCAGGTCTTTGACTACACCAAGCTTCATAAACGACAGATGGTTCAAGCGTCAAACCAGCCAGCCAAGGGCCATCGGCCCCAGTTTGTTTGTCGCGCAGACGGTAGGCTCGGATAAAGTGATCAGGAATCTGGTGCGTGTCGCGGCGATAACCAAATTTCAGATCCGGTGGAAAAGGAGTAAAAAACTCGGACGAAGGAATACGCACACCGTTTGGGCCGCTCAGATAACTCAGATACATTTCGCTAAAGGTATCTCCCTGATTGTGTCGAACGCAACCAGGCGTGTCGTTGCGCAGAAACACCTCAGGCGAATCGTTCACGCAATCAACTTGGTCCATCAGCAAAAAGTACCGCTTGCCAGCAGGAAAGACGATCAGTTGCGTCCACTGGCTACCTGCAACTCGGCCTGGTGCCGCGTATTCGAATTGATACATAGTTTTTACAGCTACAAAATCTTTGCCGCGTATGATTTCAGGCTGGACCGGCTTCATGCGGTGACACAACTGCGGACCCTCGACCATTCGCTTGCGATGACTGCTGCCATGAGCCATCAGCGCGTACTCACGTCGTGCAGGATCGGTTTCATTTTCGTACCAAGTGTATCGGCCTACTCCGTGACCATCGGTCGCAATCACTTGCTCTGCCCACTGGGAATCGCTACCGGCCTCCATAAGCCAATCGACAACCATCAATCCATCGCCCACTTCACGAAAACCCGTGGTCTTATCTAAGAAGGATTCCTTTTCGATGCCGGTCATCCAGTGTCTGGGGCTATTCTTTGGAATGATCGCTTCCAATAAATCGCTCTCGATCTTGATGCTGCGATGGTCTTCAGTCACCTTAACCCAAGACTCAGTCTTCATTTCCTGAGCTTGAGAAGACACTGGCAGCATCAGGCAGACCAACAATAA
The DNA here is from genome assembly GCA_036804625.1 of Aureliella sp. Classification (GTDB taxonomy): domain Bacteria; phylum Planctomycetota; class Planctomycetia; order Pirellulales; family Pirellulaceae; genus Aureliella. The sequence goes on from DAIRSD010000150.1 coordinate 8,599, forward strand.
ACCAATCTTAGGACAATTTTGTTGATGCTTATGCATGGTATCGCCTGATCAAGAAATTGGCTTCTGCTTTTTCGGCTCGCGCGGCCACGGTAGCAACCGGACAATCACTGGGTTATGATTAAGGTTGCCGGAAAAACCGGGTTCTAACGCACTCCGGCTGATGGGAAGTTCGGCAATTTAATTGCTAAAGGTTCATATCCGGTCTTCCAATCCGATTTCCGTTTTTGAATACTCAACAAGTTTTAGCTTAAAATGTTAGAATCGCAATTACACAATCGATCTAATTTATTTCAACTTATTTGCCTAAAGTTCCTGGCGATATTGGGAGGGATTTTCATCCTCACTCCAGTTCTGGCTGAAAACGAAGTCAATCCCCCAACCTTATCGATCGATGGACGTTTGCCATTGATCGCCTACGTGGGAACATTCAGTTCGCCACTGCAGGATACCTTGCCAACGCAAGTCGATTTACCGCCTGGCAATGGGCGCGGAATACATCTTTTCCAGGTCGATCGGCAAACCGGGAGACTGACGGAACGTGGTATCTACCCGATGGGAACAAGTCCCAGTTGTCTGGCGGTTCATTCCTCGAATAGGTACCTGTACAGCGCCAACGAGACGGATCGGGTAGGTAGTCAAAAACATGGAACCGTCAGCGCACTGGCGATCGATCCCGCCAGCGGAGACCTGACCCTTCTCAATACAGTAAGCTCTGGAGGCGCTGGTCCGACATACGTGAGCCTGCATCCTTCTGAGAAATATTTGTTGGTGGCCAATTATTTTGGTGGCAGCGTGGCCGTGTTGCCAATTCAAGAGGACGGCAAACTGAAAAATGTCACCCACATCGTTGAAGACCAAGGTGAAATAGGCCCGACGTTGTCAGCCAACGCGCCGCCAGGCAGTTTTGCGTTCAGCGGTCATGATCGTACTCATGCCCACATGATTCAGTCGGATCTTTTGGGACGATATGTCCTGCACGTCGACTTAGGATTGGACAAGATCTTCTCCTCCAAGTTCAACGCTCAGACAGGCAAACTCATCCCTAACGACCCCTCCTTTGTTGCTCTTCCGGCCGGAGATGGACCCAGGCACTTTCATTTTCACCCCAATGGCCAATGGCTGTACAGCGTGCAAGAGGAGGGCTCGACAATTGTGCTGTTTGACTACGATTCAGTCAGCGGGCAACTGGCAGCGCGCCAGACGAGCTCTACACTGCCCAAGGATTACGCCGGCAGCAATTTTTGCTCGGAAATTTTAGTATCACCCGATGGCAAGTTTGTGTATGCGGGCAATCGACTGCTTGACGCGATCGCTATCTTTTCAGTAGGGGATGATGGGCAACTGACAGCCAAGGGGCAAGAATGGACTCGCGG
>DAIRSD010000151.1:0-9904 GCA_036804625.1 Aureliella sp.
GCGCTCGGATCGGTTTGGCGATGCCACGAGTCGCATCGAAGAAGTGTAACCCGTAAAAAAGTGTCCGGGGTAAACAACACTTCATACCTGCAATTGGCGAGAAGTTCAAACAACACTCATAAGTCCGTGAACGGTTACAAGAAGCGTTCAGCAAAGAAGCGCAGCCATCGAGCGCGAAGTTATACGTCGATCTCTTGGGCCTCTTCGGCGCGTTCCATGATGAAATGAAATCTGGCCGAAGCGTCGCGTCCCATCAGGTCTGCCACGATACGATCGGTTTCCAGTTGATCGTCGATTTCAACTCGCAGTAGGCGTCGCGTGGCCGGGTTCATGGTTGTGTCCCAAAGCGTCTTGGGCATCATTTCGCCCAGCCCTTTAAAGCGCTGGATATCCGGTTTGGAGCGACCGTCGGCCTTCGCCAAAATACGCTGTCGGTCGACATCATCGGTGGCCCAAAAAGTCTCCTTGCCAATATCGATGCGGTAAAGCGGAGGCACAGCGATAAAGATGCGACCGCCAGAAATCAAACCAGGCATGTGACGGTAGAAAAAGGTTAGGAGTAGAGTGGTGATGTGGTGGCCGTCCGAGTCGGCATCGGCCAGCAGAATTACTCGTTCGTATCGCAGTCGATTGACGTCAAAATGATTTCCGATTCCGCACCCCAAGGCGGTAACCATGTCCTGTATCTCTTTGTTCTCCAAGACCTTCTTCAAGCTAGCGCTCTCCGTGTTCAGGACCTTGCCGCGCAATGGCAATATCGCTTGGTAATTGCGGTCCCGGCACTGCTTGGCGGTGCCGCCTGCCGAATCGCCCTCGACGATAAATAACTCGGACCGATCTCGTCCCGACCCCAAACAATCGCTCAACTTGCCAGGCAAGGTGGCACCACGCGAAGTGCTTGTCTTGCGCGAGACCGAATCCGAAGCGGCCCGTGAGGCCGCTCGCGCTCGAGATGCTGCGATAATTCTGGCGACGATGGCTTCTGCCACGGAGCGATTGCTGTTTAGCCACTGCTCCAAGTTAGCTCGGATGGCGCTATCGACCACCGTTTGTGCTTCAGGATTATTCAAACGGTCTTTGGTCTGGCCTTGGAATTGTGGTTCGGCCACAAACACGGATACGATGGCCACTAACCCCTCACGAATATCCTCGGGTGAGAACTTGACACCTCGAGGAGTAAGATTGTGCGTTTCGATAAAATTTCGGACCGCTTTGCCCAGTCCAGCGCGGAAGCCGTTCTCGTGCGTGCCGCCACTGCCCGTGGGGATACCATTCACATAGCTGCGCACATGTTCATCGGTAGATTCAGTCCATTTCAGCGCCAGTTCGATGCGTTCGTCGCCCTCTTTGAAAACCGTAAAGGCTTGATCGTGTATCGTACTGGCTCCACGCTCTGTGATCACTTTGCCCAAATAGTCAACGATTCCATTTTCATGAAAGTAGGTCACCTTGTTGCCAGTGGTTTCATCATGGTAGGTGACACGCACTCCGCGATGCAAAAAACTAGTCACTTCCAGTCGCTGACGAATGGTATCCGAATTGAATTCGGTTTTTGGGAAGATCGTCGGGTCAGGAGTGAAGGTGATCGTTGTGCCGGAACCTCGAAATGTCCCTTTGGCTTTTTGGAGATTGGTAATAGGCTTGCCTTGTGAAAACTCCATCTTGTACTGCTCGCCGTCGCGTCGTACCACAGCGATCAATTGTTTGGACAAGGCGTTGACCGCAGATGCCCCCACGCCGTGTAAGCCGCCAGAGGTCTTGTAGTTCTTGCCCTCGAACTTACCTCCGGCGTGCAACAAGGTCAGCACCATTTCGAGCGCGCTCGTTTTTGTCTTGGGATGTTTATCAACCGGAATGCCGCGCCCGTTGTCAGATACGGACACAGTGCGTGAATCTTTGTGAAGAGTTACGATGATTTCGGTTGCGTGACCATTCATGGCCTCGTCGACTGCATTAACCAAAATTTCCCACACTAGGTGATGCAGACCCGCCGAACCGACGCCGCCGATATACATTCCAGGCCGCTTCCTGACCGGCTCCAGCCCTTCCAAAGCAACGATGTCTTCGGCCGTGTATTTGGATTTATTCGCAGTTGACATTTTTCCTCACTAAGCTCCATCTCTGTATTGAGCGATTTTGAATTCGGGGCGTGACGGTCGTGGCAGTCTAGGATTCGGGCAGCGGTTCAGGAGCGGCTGGCGGCTGGGTGACGATGCTAGAGATCTTTCCGTTTTTCTGGATCTCCGTACCTCGGCCTCCCCGCGAAGTGATGCGATACTTGGCAGTCGAAATCGTCTTTTGAGCACCTCGATTGGTCTCGACGACCAACAGATCTCGATCGCCACTAGAAGCTTTGAAGCCGACCAACCGGTCGGTCTTCGCCAGTTTGATCAGTGTGACGCCTTTTCCGGGGCCAGACAAGTAATTGACCTCGACGGCCGGACAGACCATGGTTCTACAATCGGCAGACACGGCCAAAATGTTCTCAGCACCCGTGATGGACTCCACGCCAATGATCTCGGCCCCTGGAGCAACCCGAGCGTAACGACGTCCACTGCGCGTGGATGGTTCGACAAAGGGGAACAGACCAAAACTCAGCGCAATACCGTTACTGGCCGCAGCAAACCCATGCACCTCTGGGCAGTGTTCTGGCTTTTTCGGATTCTCTTGGATATTGCCGATGACTCGTGGGTCAAGTGATACAACGGCTACGATGCGTTCGCCATCCTTCATCTTGAACAACTTCTGAATCGGCTCGCCGTAGCCGGTCGAGGCAGGCACATCGATGAAACGCGAAGTGTAACAGACGCCGAAGGAAGAGAAGAAAGCCAGGGTGGACCGCGTCGACCCGGCCACGCACGCCAACACGCGATCCCCTTCTCTCATGCGGCTTTTGGCAGGATCGACAATTTGCTTTTGACGCTTGACCCAGCCGTCGGTCGAAACCAGCACATGACAGTCTTCGGCAACGATAAAGTCTTCAGCCGTGAACTCCGCTTCATCCTCAACCGTGACAATTTCAGTGCGTCGCGCGGAGCTTTTTTGCTTACCAAATTTCTCGATCAGCTCCTCGATCTCTTGCCGCACAATGCCCCAGCGCCCAGATGCATTGGTGTCGTCGGTACTTTCCTTCAATAACCGTCGGATTTCTTTCGCACGCTTCTGCTTCTGATTCAATTCCTCTTGAATCAAATTGATCTCTAGCTTTGCCAATCGATACAGTTTCAATTCAAGGATGGCATCGGTCTGCTCTTCGTCTAATCCACCTTTGCTGGCCGGAAAACGCTGCATGATTTTGATTGCCGCATCGGCCTTGCCATCGGACCGCCGGATGATGCGAATGATTTCGTCCAGCGCGTCGAAGACTAAGACAAAGCCGTTCAGAATATGAATCCTTCGCTCCAGGCCAGCCAGTTCATTTTCCAACCGCGCCGTGACCACCTCTAAGCGAAAGTGCAGGAAATGCCATAACATTTCTTTCAAGCCAAGCCGCTCTGGGCGGCCTACCAAGGGGTTCTCGGTGGGCACCAGACAGGTCATGTTCACGTTAAAATTGGTCTGCAAGGGAGTATTCTTGTACAGATAGGCCAGCACCTTGGCCTGGTCCGCATCGTGGCGCAGTTGCAGGTCGATACGGATTTCCTCGGTGGACACATCCCGCACATCTTCGATCAGAGGCATCTTGCTGCTGAGTACAATTTCGGCGATGCGTTCCACCAGCACAGACTTGTTCACGCCGTAAGGAATTGAAGTGATGTGCAAGTACTTGCTACCGCTCTTTAATGTGGCACCCGGCTGAGTAGTCCCGCGAACTTTGAGTGTCCCCTGGCCCGTCCTGTAGATCTCGCGAAGTTCCTCCTTGGTATTGACGAGCTGTCCCCCAGTCGGAAAATCAGGGCCTTGCACCGAGTCGTTTGCGACCAATTGGTAGTCTTTGATCTCAGGATCGCGCAACAGCTTTAAGAGGGCTCGGCAGACTTCGCCTAAGTTGTGCGTGGGGATGTTCGTGGCCATGCCCACCGCGATTCCAGTCGCTCCGTTAACTAGCAGATTTGGCATTCGGCTGGGCAGCACCACCGGTTCCTGACGCGTGCCATCGTAGTTGGGCTTGTGTGGCACAATCGGAACGCCCAGGTCTGCAATCACTTCCGAAGCAATGGCTGACAGCCGGCATTCGGTGTATCGCATGGCAGCCGCATTATCGCCGTCGATCGAACCAAAATTGCCGATGCCATCCACCAGCTCTTCACGTAGCGACCAAGGCTGAGCCATTCGAACCAGAGCGTCGTAGACTGAAGACTCGCCGTGCGGGTGGTAGTTACCCACCACGTTACCGCACACGAAGGCACATTTACGTGGCTTGGCATCGTGGCGAACCCCCAATTGATCCATGGCATACAGGATGCGCCGCTGAACCGGCTTCAGACCGTCTCGTACGTCGGGTAAGGCTCGACTGGTGATGACCGAAAGGGAGTAATTCAAATAGCGATCTTGAGCGGCCACTCGAAGCGCGATCGGTTCGATGGCATGCTGTGGGGATTGGTCAAACGGTCCGCTGCTCTTTCCGCTTCGCTTGGATGATTTGCCGCTGGAAGGTCCTGAATCGGAGCCGCTACGTTTGGCCATCTGGTTGCTCTCCTCCGTGAGTCGTGTCGCTAAAATTGAGTTGAATCGGCGTGGACGGGTGGTTCTATTGAGTCATTTTGAGGCTTCAAGCCTGGTAATCTGGCTAAATTATAACAATTTTTGGGCGAGCACGAATACGCCTATCCACGATTTCCTGGAGTGGATCAGGCTAGGATTACGTAGACTTTAACGATGGAAAAGTATCAGTTGCACCAGGCAAGCCAATTAGGCCGATTCAACAGACGTTCCGGTAAGTCTTCAGTTGGAACGCCATCAGCATGGAAGCTGATTGGATTGGAATCCAAGTACCCCAGGGAAGGGAGCACGACTGCAATGAGTATCCGTTTTAGACACTTCCGATGGCTCACTTTGGCAGTTGTTTCGTTGGTCGCTGGCCAGTCGCTGGGTCAGGAACACGGCGGAGTTGGACCGCATCTGTTTGCCAACCAGTACACCCAAGGCTACGCCAATCAGACGACTGCGCAGATGTATATCGCACCGGTCCCGGTACCTCAGTGGGTCGGTCACACCTACTACACCTACCAGCCGCTGTATCCCCACGAGATGACTTACTGGCACACGCATCGGTATCATTCGTATTACGACAACAACCGTGGGCTTAATCGAACCCGAGTCCACTACTATTCGCCACCTGTAAAAACGTTTATTTCCGGACTGCACCAGACCCTGTCGCTTCCAAGACCACAGTAGGTGGCGGCACCATACCCAAAATAGAGCTAAGATTTTTAAAGGCTGACCATCAGCAATTGACCGAAGCGAACTTTAGGATTGCCAAAATGAAATTCTTGATATTGCCCATTGCAGCAGCGCTGCTGGTTGCAGTCACTGGATCTTCCGCAGTGGCACAGCGTCCCATCGAGCGGATGCTGAAGCATGACATGCAGAACAAGGGCGACGTCTGGGCTCAGAATTTCGCTCAAAGCCGACCCTGGCATGGAAACTACTATTACACACAGTACGGACAACCCACAGCTTTGGTGGTGCCACCCAATTCGGTGACCCATCAAACCTACTCATGGGGTGTTTCAAGAAACTACATGCAGCCCATCTATCACCAGTACGGCTACCAGGGCATGCCGTCTGCGGGTGGACCGTTTTATGCCACACCCCTCTGGCCTAGTAGCACGCAGCAGTTTGGTGTCTACCCAGTACGCGCTCCATGGTAGATCTTCGCCAAGTCGTAACCGCTTTCGCAGGATTTGTGCCGAAGTTCTTGGCTATTTTACCGATCCTTCATCTTGGTTTAAGATAACCGGATTAAAATGTGGTGAAGCTCCTGCGACTGACTGAGGAGCGTGGGCAACACATTTCATAATCCTTTCTGAGCCAAGGCAATTCCAGTGCGACCATTCCAATCGCAAGTAGTTCTCGGTTTGCTGATCATTGCAAGTTATTCTGCTACGCAGCTATCTGCGCACGACGGTCCCGATCCGATTTGCCACTGGACTTTTCGCGAAGAGCTGATCGATGGTCAGAAACTAAAGGCGAGATTAGGTCCGGATGGCAAATTCTCGCGAACTCCGGAGATCTCGCGAGACGCTTGGGGCCAGTTTGCGGTGTTCTCGGGGCGGCGCGCCGAGTGTCAAATTGCCCAAGATCTGAATGATATCAAGCAGATACTACCAGTGCAGATTATGACGGTGGCGGCATGGGTTGCCATCGATCAGCCCGAAACATGGGGTGGACTCGCTGGAACCATCCAAGACAACGGCGATGCAGAAAGTGGCTGGTTGTTGGGCTACAGTGATGAAGTATTCACCTTTGCGCTGGCTTCAAAAGGTGCCGACGATGGAGACGGCAAGCTGACCTATCTGAAGGGCCAAACCAAATATGAACTAGGCAGATTCTATCAGGTGGTCGCGGTCTACGATGGACAGTCCATGCAGCTCTATGTGAACGGGCAACTTGAGGCGGAATCCAACGTGCAAAGCGGGCCACTACTGTATCCTTCGTCAGGACCGTTTGTCTTGGGCGCCTACCATGATCAAGATGAATACCATTCGCTAAAAGGCAAGTTGCGAGAGATTGCGATTTACCATATTGCAGCCAAGGCAACGTGGGTGTCGAAGGACTTTGAACGTCTGCAAGCCCTTGCAAACGCTCAGTCGACTTCAGGCCAGAATGCGCTTAGTTACATTGTGCAGCCGTTTTTGCAGTACGGTACACAAACAGGAATGAGCGTGGTATGGCAGGCTGGCGGAGCGACCAGTGGCGATGTGCATTGGGGGCCAACTGCCGAGTGCAACAATGTGCAGCCTGCAACAGCCAACGGACAGGTTTATACTGGACGTATCGAAGGACTTCAGCCCAACACTCAGTACTTCTATCGTGCGGTATCCAAGGCTGCAGACGGCCAGACTCTCCAGTCCGATACATCTACGTTTCAAACCGCATTTGGCCCTGGCACGCCCTTGGCCTTTGCGGTGATCAGTGATACTCAAAAGAACCCTAAGGTATCGGGGACAATTGCGCAGCATGTTTGGGGGCAGCGTCCCCATTTTCTTTTACTGCCTGGTGACTTAGTGGATCAGGGAAAGCGTGATTCGGACTGGCGAGAGGAATTTTTTCCATCTCTTTCGCCACTCATTTCGCGAGTACCTCTGTATCCTGTCTTGGGGAACCACGAGCAGAACGCAAAGAATTACTTCGACTACATGGATCTGCCGGACCCCGAGTACTACTATACGTTTTCGTATGGCGATGCTGACTTTTTTATGATTGATTCGAATCGAAAGGTCGACCCGGAAAGCGAGCAGTATCGGTGGTTAGAAGAAAAGCTGGCCGCATCCAAGGCGATCTGGAAGTTTGCTTGCCACCATCATCCGCCCTATTCGTCAGATGAAAATGATTACGGAGACCTTTGGAAGACCAGTCACAGTACTCGTGGTGATCTTCGAGTGCGACAGTTGGTACCGCTGTACGAGAAATATGGGGTGGATATTGTTTGGACCGGTCATATCCATTCTTACGAACGAACCTGGCCCGTTCGGGAAGGGCTGGCTGTTACGTCAGGTGGTACGATTTATATGGTAACCGGAGGTGGGGGTGGTAATTTGGAGACTCCGGGGCCCTATCGCCCATTCTTTCAAAATCACGTCCATCGCAGCCATCATTACGTCATGGTGCATATTCATGGAAAGACCCTGGAACTTCGTTCCTACACGCTTGAGAATCAGCTCTTCGACACGGTAACGCTCCAAAAGCAGTAGAATGTCAAAAAAACCATACAAAGTAGCCGTCGCGCTCCCCCGTGCTGCTGCTATGCGCCCGCAAAGGCTTTGACTTCACAATGCGAGCGCGGCTAGTGTCGCCTTACGCTCCTGCGAAAGTAGCGTTACTAACTGCCACGTTCGCGTAACTAGCGGCGACATAATCAAGAGATCACAGCCTCATCGGTACCGTTATCTTGATTGGTTTCGGGTGATTCCTGACTCGTTCAGGGAACATGGAATCGATAGAACCAAGCGTTGTTAATAGGGTTGACCACAGATTGCTGGAAATGCTACCCTTTTGGAAGGCAAAAATACACTGCGTTGGTTACAAAAGCCGCCTGCTTCCATGATGGTCATTCAGACAATCGAACTCCATCGGTCCGCCGTGCCAGGGAATACGGCCATCCGGACATTGCTAGCTTTCAGCTTGCTGGTTTTGCTAGCGTCAGGCTGTGCTAGTTGGCGTTCAGAGTCTGTGGTGGAGCCAACCAGTAGGCCAAGTTCCTCGGGCGATCCAAATCCCGATGCAGTCGACATCGAGACCGTGTTGGTTAGGTTCACGCATGAGCAACTCGGGCAGCTTGAAGAGGCTTGGCGAGCTGCCGATGAAGCGTTTTTGCCACTTGAAAATCGACAATTGCTGGATACCAATGGCATTCGAGTTGGCATTCTGCGAGGCGAATTGCCCCAAGTCCTGGCCGATCAGCTTGCAGTCAATCAGCAACAGCAACAAAGCGATGTGCTCGAGCAGGTTGGTTTGGGGTCGGACGCAAAGCCTGGATCGCGACTGCTGCGTTGTCGCGCGGGCCGTCGAAAGTAACTGGTTCTTCGTCAAACGATTCAGGGGCAGCTTTCCATACTGACGTCGCTGGATGGTCAGTTATCTGGCTTGTCCTTCGACCAGCAGCCAACAGCACTTTTCGCCATGACAGCGTTTCCGTCCAGCGATGGGCGGGCGGTTTTGGAACTGTTGCCCGAGGTTCAGCATGGTCAGCAGCGGACCAGCTACGTGACCACGGAATTTGGAGTGCGTCAGGAGGCCAAGCGCGAGTCCACTTCTTGGAAGCCTCTCAAAATCCGAGCAACGCTAAGCCCCGGCAACATGCTGATGGTCGCAGCCACTCAGCCTACCAAATCGTTGGGCGGAGGTTTCTTTGTGACGGATACCGCCAAGCAGACGCAAGAGCATTTGGTGTTGCTGCTACGTTTGAAGGCAACTCAATTGGACGATCTGTTTGATGACCAACGGATCAGGGAAGCTCGGGCGCTAATGGAGCAATAGATGTCACGACTGCTTTTGATCAGGCACGCACAATCCGCCAACAATGCTCAGAGTCCGCAGCACCGAGTGCCAGACCCGGGATTGACCTTGGTCGGTTATCAGCAGGCGAAGGCAACCGCAACCGCCCTACGCGGCTATACAATAAGGAATCTTTACTGTAGCCCGTTTCTTCGAGCGATGGAGACCGCGCGTGCGATCTCTGAGGTGCTTAGCAAGCCAGCTTTTGTTCGAAGCGATTTGTTCGAAGAGGGTGGCTGTTATAGCGGGCATCTGCCGGGTATGGAGAAAGGCGAGCCGGGAATGGGCCGCAGTGAATTGTGCAGTCGCTATCCTGGTTGGAACATCGACCCGTCCATTGCCCAGTCGGGTTGGTGGGGACGTCCGTTCGAGTCGACACAAGAGGCGATTCAGCGCGCTGGGGTTGTCAGGAACTGGCTAGAGAACGAGGTCGCTACGAAGGGAGATCATTGGGACGTGATGATCACTCACGCAGATTTTAAGCGATTGTTGCTTCTGGAGCTGCTTGGTGCTTCATGGGGGCAGCAACACGATCGTCAATTGGGTTCGCTCAGCAACGCGGGGCTGACAATGGTCGAATATACTGAGGGCACCTGGATCATGCACACCTACAACGCGACCACTCATTTGACCGGCGACTTGTTGACTCGCTAAGGTGAGCAGCAATTGTTATCTCACCCGTTGCTACCGTCGCCAGACGGTGGTTGCGCGGGTCCTCCAAGGTCTGGCGACGGTAGCTACATTT
>DAIRSD010000152.1:0-9880 GCA_036804625.1 Aureliella sp.
GACTGTGAAGTTCGATCTTAGCGGAGGGCGGTTTTGGAGCTGATCTTAATTCCTACGGGAGCTGAGTACCGCCATGTCGCGATCGAGTTGAAACAACTTTCGGAGATATTGCCCGTTCGAGTCGAACTGTGTGGTTGGGGGCCTGTACATTCAGCCTGCTGGACTCAGAAACACGTTCAACGTCACCAACCACAACAGGTTTGGCTGTTGGGTATCGCCGGCTACTACAACACGAATTTATCGCTTGGATTGGCTTACGAGTTCACGGAAGCTGCTTTACATGGAGTTGGTGTCGGCAGCGGAAGTCGGTGGATGTCACCCGAGCGCTTGAAATGGGATCAAAATTTTGATGGACCGGACTGCCCTGGCTCGATCATTCGCTTCCATGAGATCATCCTGCAATCGCAAAAGCAGTTGCTAACGGTGTGCGCGGCTTCTGCGGATAGTGACGAAGTTCAGCAAAAGCGACAACATTTCCCGCAAGCGGACGCAGAAGATATGGAAAGCTACTGCGTTGCCGCCGTATGTCGGCAGTGCAATGTACCACTACGGGTTATTCGCGGCATATCCAACCAAGCCGGGGATCGCAATATGGCTCGTTGGCAAGTCGCGGATGCTATGAAGGCAACCGTCAAGTTATTGCGGACCGCTCTAGGCTCAACGACCTAAGATGCAACAGGACAGGAACCGAAGTCATGACAAACACAATTCGATTGGGCATCTCCACCTGTCCCAATGACACATTCGCCTTTGACGCATTGATGCAGCGGAAAGTCGACTGGCGGAACTTGCACTTTGAGATTGAGCTTCTGGATATTCAAGAATTGAATCAGCGTCTCAAGCAAGAACACTTTGACGTGGCCAAGGCCAGTTTTTATGCTGCGATCAAGCTGAGTCGAGAAACTTGGGTGCTTCCTTGCGGGGCCGCTTTAGGATTTGGAGTTGGCCCACTACTGTTAGCCGCTCGACCAAATACGGGGCCATCCAACGAAAAACAGGTGACGCTTTGCCCAGGCGAGGATACGACAGCCACGTTGCTGTTTCAATTATTTTATTCACGCACCACTTTGCTGAAACAGGTACTGTTCAGCGATATCATGCCTAGATTGCAGCAGGGGCACGCTGATTTTGGAGTCTGCATTCACGAGGGGCGATTTACCTGGCAATCAGCGGGCCTGAACCTGGTGGAAGACCTGGGGTCTCGCTGGGAAACAGAAACGGGCTGTCCGTTGCCCCTGGGAGGAATTCTCGCTAAGCGGAGTACCGATCCTGATGTGTTACGCAGTGTGATTGCAGTCATCAGTGATTCAATCGCATTGGCTCTAGAGTCACCTGAACAAACTTTGCCAACCATGCGAAGATATGCTCAAGAGTTTGATGACCATGTTCTCATGCAGCATGTGGATCTATATGTCAACCAGTGGACTCAAGACTTAGGCCAAGTCGGAAGACAAGCTCTGCGAGAACTAGCCGTTCGAGCCACTGCCGCGCGACTGATCCCACAGGACCAGCCGCTGTTGGCAGTCTTTGAATAGCCTAACTGAAACTCAGTTGAAGTCTAAGCAGATCAAGAATTGGACGAAGTAACTGTTCCAAAGAAGCCCCGATCTTCCAGCAGTTCCACAACTTGTTTCACACACTGGTCAATAGACACTGATTCCGTGTCAAGCGTCAGGTCGGCTGATTCCGGTGCCTCGTAATCCACTCGATTCTGCTGGTCAGAGTTGGATCTTTTGGTTGCTAAGATAGCGACATCACTTGCGTTCTCTCTTGCTTGGAGCGTTATGGAGGGCGCAGTAAGGTGAACATGGATAACCCTAGCGGCACCAATCAGATTCTTAACACGCTGACGTGTGTCTTCATGAGGCGAGACAAAAGCAGCTAGGCAAATCAACCCGGAATCATTGAGAAGTCGAGCGATTTCAGCGGCCCTACGTAGATTCTCGGACCGCTCTTCGGTGGAAAAACCCAAATCTCTACAAAGTCCTAATCGCATACTCTGACCATCTAGAACCACACATACCCTTCCTGATTCAAATAGCCGCTTCTCCAATGCCTGGGCAATGGTGGTTTTCCCTGAACCGCTGAGTCCCGATATCAACAGCGTAAAAGGTTGTTGTTGGTACCTACTGATTCGTTGTTCTATTTTGACCAATGACTGGAATGGCTTCAGTCGCTGACTAGTTGGCAATTCATCCCAATGCTGTTTGCCCGAAAAATTGGGGTCTACTGGATCCAGTAGCATGCCAGCCGCAACCGTCTCGTGGGTGATTCTATCTACCAAAATGAACGAACCTGTTGATCGATTGCGTCGATAGGGATCATAGACAAGGGGGTCATGAAATAGCAGTCTGCATCGGCCAATGGAATTCAATTTCAACGTTGTAGCATGCGACCGATTGAGAGTGTTGACATCAATGGCATAGCTCAGTTCCGTTATCTCTCCAGAAGTTTTACGTGTCGAATGCTTGGCCCAATACTGTTTACCTACTGCCAGATTTTGATCCGACATCCAGACCAAGATTGCCTCTACTTCTCGACTGACAATCGGGCAATTCCCAGGCAACACCAGCATGTCGCCTCGCGCGATATCGATTTCGTCCTCCAAGGTGATCGTGATGGCATCTCCTTGGCTGGCGATGGGTAAGCTCCCGTCGCGAGTTATTATTTGTTTAACTTTAGATTTCTTTCGCGAAGGTAGAGTCAATATCTCTTCGCCTTGTCGGATTGAACCAGAGGCGATCGTACCGCTGAAGCCTCGAAAGTTTGAATCGGGGCGACTGATCCATTGAACCGGTAGTCGAAAGTCGCGTTGTGCTTCATGATTATCGACAAAGACGCTTTCGAGCACATGCAGTAGCGAGCCATCGGTATACCAGGCAGTGCGCTGGCTCGGGATAGAGACATTATCCCCGAACCGAGCGGACAACGGAACACAGCGCAAATCGGGAACATCCAGCATGGTAGCGAATTGCCGGAATTCGTTGCAAAGTTGTTCAAACCTCCCAGCATCGAAACCCACCAAATCCATCTTATTAACCGCTAAGACAATGTGTCGAATTCCCAATAAGGAAACGATAAACGCATGTCGCTTTGTCTGAGTTAAGATACCCTTAGTTGCATCGACAAGAATAATAGCGAGATCTGCCGTCGAGGCACCCGTGGCCATATTGCGAGTGAACTGTTCATGACCCGGCGTATCAGCCACAATGAACTTGCGTTTCTTGGTTGCAAAATAACGATAGGCTACGTCAATCGTTATACCTTGTTGTCGTTCATCTTCCAGACCATCCAGCAATAACGCGGCATCGATGGCGTCATCCGTAGTGCCATATTTTTGACTGTCACTACGCAAGGCCATCAATTGGTCATCATGAATGGCTCCAGCCTCCAGTAGCAAGCGACCGATCAGGGTACTCTTACCATCATCCACACTGCCGCAAGTGATAAATCGCAAGAGTTCTTTGCTCGAATGTTCTGTAAGGACCTTCTGACGCAGTGTAGATTCCGATGATTGGTCGGGAGCGGTTACTGACATAGTAGCAGGCGTCATGGTAATAAAATGTGCTTTGGAATTTCGAGAACGTTGAATCAACTTGAGAATTGTGCTATGGAAACAAGCTTGTAGACGACCGATTAGAAATAGCCTTCGCGCTTCTTGCGTTCCATGGCAGCAGCTTCTTCTCGATCGATGGATCTGCCTTGGCGTTCAGAAAGGCGCGTAGTCAGCAGTTCATGAATAATCTTGTCAACAGTATCAGCATCGGACTGCACTGCTCCGGTCACCGGATAGCAGCCCAATGTTCGATAGCGAACTCTCATCGGATGAACCTTTTCGCCTACTTTCAGGCGCATCCGATCGTCGTCCACCACGATTAAGTCGTTGTCTCGATGAACCACCGGGCGCTCTTTAGCAAAATACAGAGGCACGATGGGTATCTGCTCCTGCAAAATGTACTGCCAGATATCGACTTCGGTCCAATTCGACAGCGGAAACACTCGCATACACTCACCAGTTCGCTTCCACGTGTTGAAGACATGCCAAAGTTCAGGCCGTTGATTTCTAGGATCCCAACGATGTTGGCGATCGCGAAACGAAAAAATTCTTTCTTTGGCCCTTGACCGCTCCTCATCACGTCGACCACCCCCAATGGCAGCATCAAACTGATACTCGTTTAAGGCCTGTTTCAGTGGCTGCGTTCTCATGACATCTGTATAGATCTTGCTTCCGTGATCAAATGGGTTGATACCAGCCTGGACTCCCTCCTGATTGACGTAAGCGATGACGTTTAATCCAAGGATGTCGCGAACATATTTTTCCCGAAATTCGATCATCTCGCGAAATTCCCATGTCGAGTCAATATGTAGCAATGGAAACGGAGGTTTGCCTGGAAAGAACGCTTTGAGGGCCAAATGAAGAATGACCGATGAATCTTTGCCTATCGAATACAGTAGCACGGGATTCTCAAACTCGGCGGCCACCTCTCGGAGAACGTAAATACTTTCGGCTTCCAAACGCTTCAAATGCTTCGAAGGAGGACGGCTAATTTGATTTTGGACTGCTAACATCAGGTTCACTTACTCCAATGGATTCCATGAGTTACCGAGAAATCAACTGCTCTTTTGGTTGAATCGATTCACGGGACATCTCCAATTCTTCCCAGTCACCACTTCGTGTATATCGAAAGTAGCCAGATTCCTCGACTGCCACCAACTGCATCCAATCATTGCGAAGGCTGTCCTGTACGGATGAATTCTTGGCAAGCACGCAACTGATTGCCTCACGTGGGGCGGCCACAACCGCCAACAGACGGACGGGTTGATGTTGATAGCGCTGACCATCGTGCAAGGACTGCCAAGGTAGCCCAGTCATCAAATCCCCGCCATTGCCAGAAAGCAAGCCGAATTTCCCAACGACATTGTGAATTGTCTTGGTACCACTGCCAAAATGGGCAGGTGCCACGGTGGAGGCATAGTATTGCATGTTGATCCAATGCGCCACGATCATGGGAGCAGTCATGATTTGTTCGAGTACTTTGAACTCAGGATCTCGAGCATAATGATAGCTGTGCAGAAAGACACGTCCGTCCATTTTCATCGACTTGGTCAACTCACGTGGACCAGCGATGAAGGCTGCGTTACCCGCTAGTCCCCACTCCGGTCGTACCTCAGACCAATCACGACTTTTCTTAAGCAGATCGGCAAGACTTTCGCAGGACAGTTTTGGCTGTCGCTCAACCAATGTCCGCTCTGATGCCTTCGAAGCCACCGTTTGCAGCTCTTCTAAATCTTTAGTGTGTGTACTTGGTAACAAGTGAAGATCAAAGAACTTCAGCGCATCGGTGGTTGTGTTATGCAAGGCGGCCAAGAAGTGGGTATCTTCAGGAATCTCAATGCCTCGTTCTGCTAGCCCTTGGCGTACAAAGCTTTGATTGCACAGTTTGGCGGCAAGGCGAGCATTGGCTTCACCCGTATGCCCTCCACAAGCACCGCAGTCCAGACCTGCTTGAAGCGGGTTATTCTCTCCGCAGCTTCCGTGTCCGCAAAAGACGACCAGTCTCGCAAAACCATGGACGACACCGATACCTTTTAGAATCGACTCGGCCAAATCGATCAACCTGGCCGGAGTCATGCCTTGTTCATCGAGCCCATTCAGGCTTGGGCCTAACACATCTTGGTACTCTTTGGCGATCCCATCAAAACGCCGCGAAGACTGGAGACCGTACCCAAGTGACTTGGCGATCAGTTTAAAACTGTACCATAGCCCCATTGACTCTACAAACGAAAAGCAACTGGTAGCGCTGGTCTGAAAATCTTGCCATAGTCTTCGTAATTGACGTCGGACCCGGCGTTCTTGGCTTGCAGAGACTTGAATCGAGTAAACCGGCATGCACAATTCTTCGCGCACCTTGAATTTTGGCGTTAACAATACGGGTACACAGGCGTGCCCCTGCTGCTCACCCATGGGCACCATCTCGATCGGCAGGCCAAAGAACCCGGCAAAACCAAACGTTTGAATAGAAGACGAGCATGCCTCCAGGTGGCGACGTATTCGTTCTGACCTGACATCGATACAAAACACCATCTGACAGAGGAATCGTGAAGAGCGGCTCTCAGTTGAATGTTCCAAACGAACCCCAGTCAGCAGTCGCTGGCGAACCTGAATTTCTTCGGCCTTGAGCAAGGCATAACGAATCAGACCTACAGTCTGAATCTGGCTGTCCTTCGGAGAAAAGGTTGGCAAATTTTCCACGAGCGACTGCCAATTGACCGTGAAATCCATCAACCTGGAGACTGCGAATTGATAAGCCAGTCGAATCGCAAGTAGGCCTACAAAATCATTGCCAACGCCTCCCGCCTGCTGCTTTGTCTGATCCTGGTAGCGAGTCCAAGCACTCCACCCAGGTAATTTAAACGCTTCACATAACAGCAGATTGTACCAAACCGACTGCGGGACCTTGAGCTGTTCCAGCAAACCACCCAGAGCAACTTCTGGGTCGGAAGGAAGCTTGGAAACGAAGTTGCGAAACCCACGTACTCCAAGGACTTCAAAACTCAGGTCAATCTGAGCAGCTTTGCGCCACGATTCAAACAGTGAATCGCTGGATTGCGAGCTTACCCAGGCTGCTTGACCTGCGTCGTAATAACAAGAGCAATATTTGGAGACCTCGTCGGCAATCGCCTGGGACCATTCAGCTCCGCAGAAATGATCAATGTAGTCGGTCAGAGTGTTGAAATCCCGTCCGATACCAGCCTTATGCCGGTCGGTGGTTTCAGTATGAAGGCGACCTTCCAGCGGCCAGTGCAGCACCGCTAAAATTTGATTGACATCAATTGATTCAACCCCATGGACTCCATCCGCAACCATCTCATCCAGGGCGGTGTTAATGCACTCGCGAGTAAGATTTCCGTCTCGATACCGCTGGCGGTAATAGTCCAGTGGCATGAACAGCTCAATTGAGGCAATCGAAGTCAATTGAGAGGCCGTCTCCAAAAAGTCGCAGTGACTGAAGCCCGAAAAGGGATTCACCGCAACATAGTCGGCTAGTGGCCAAACTGGCGTGACTTTATTTTGCACTTGGCTCAAAACATCGTGTAGAGATTTGCTCGAACTTTTACCGTTATTATTCGCCGGGATTGACATCGACTAGTTCCTTACTAGTAGAAAGTGATTGGTCATTTGTTTTCGAAAGCCTGTTCGTGACCCGCAAAGTGATGCTGGCAGTCAGGAGGCCAGGATATTGGTAAAAAGACGTTGATAAATTGAACTAAAGTAAAAGCCACTGGCTGCGTGGATGCGAATTTTTTCCAACCATGCCTGCCGCCAACCACTGGCGATGCCTAAATGCAATAAGAACAGCAGTCCGAAGGCTAGGTAGATCACCATTGAAAGCCATGCCTGACTGGGTGTCAGAGAGCTTGAGACAAGCGAGTCACCAACCAAATAGTTAATCAACTGAAAGCTACCCAGTGACGCTGCGCATGTCGCTGCAACCGAAGCCAGCCCTTGGACTCTAGCTTTCAGTTCGTGGCCCAGTAATATCTTCCAACTCCAACTGCTAAGCGCTAGAACCAGAATATAGGCCAGAAGCAGCCCGCCCGGCTTGGTCATTAGATTCATTTGCAACAACACACTGATAAAGACCAGTACCGCAGTGGAATAGGCAATTGCTACCAGCATGTATGCAGTTTTCTGGCCAGGCGACACGTGTGATGAAATTCGCTGGCCACTGACTTGCGATTGCAAGTCCACCGTGCCGCTACTCAAGAATGCATAAGCTTTGTAACTTGAGTGCGCCAGAATATGCAGCATGGCTGCTGAAAAAGCTCCAACGCCACACTGCAACATCATGAATCCCATTTGAGCTATCGTGGAATAAGCCAAGGACCGCTTCACGCTGGTTTGCGTAGCCATCACAACCACGCCAATACATGCAGTCATAGTTCCAATCACCGCAAGAGTGGTCATCGCCATCGGTTCCAGTGCCAAAAACGGATTGACTCGGATCAACAGATAACCACCGGCATTGACGACACCAGCATGCATCAACGCGGACACAGGTGTTGGTGTCTCAAGCGTTTCCGGTAGCCAAGCGTGAAACGGAATCTGCACCGTCTTGATTGCCGTACCAAACACCAAAAGCCAACAGATGACGGCATGCTGTGAAGTGATCGATTCCGGTGACAACAGGAGTTGTTTCGACTTGTCGATAATATCGGGTATCACTTGTGATCCGAAAACACGAACCGTCAGAATAATCGCAAACAATAGCAGCAAGTCTCCCAACCGACTGAAGGCAAATTTGGTCCAGGCTGCCTTAACAGCCGCCGGCCTGTGATGGTAATGGGTAAGTAGTTGATGCAGACCAATGCTGGTCATAAACCAGGCCAGCAAGAACATCAATAGGTTGCCTGAGATCACCATCAGAGAAGCTGCTCCGATGGTGAAAGCCATCCATTTGAAGTAACGCCCCTGAGCCTGCTCGCCGTCCATGTAACGCACGGAAAATCGACAGGTGACTAGCCCCAGAAACGATACCAAACATAACATCAAAGCGGTAACGCTGTCGTAGTAGAAGCTCAACTCCCAATGCTGGCTCCAACTAGCCTTGATGACAAGCACGTAAATTGGCTGCAGCAGGCCGCCCAGTAACACTACAGCAGAACCCAAAGCGAGCAGGCACGCCGTTCCGACAATTGACATCACCAACTTGCGAATGGTTAGACGCGATCGATTGGCCTGGCTGTCGGGGACTAGTCCTAAGAGCAGCATTAAAAAAAACGGAGCCGTCAATACTGGAATTAGTAGATTCATGTTAGTTAGTTCCTTGAGATACGAAAAAAGGCCGAAGGGTTGACACAACAACCCTGCGGCCTTCTTCGCGTCGGCAATACAACCTCCGCAACCAAAACCTGTCTGAACACTGACCCAGCACCGTACTGCGACGCCGGATCCGACTTGGAATCAGATCGACCGTATGTTACCGCAATCTGCACATTAAGTCAATGCAAATCGCGAAAAACTTTTCATGAATCCCTATTCTTGAAAATCTGGCCGCTTTTCCAAGGTAAAAACGATGATCCTCTCGCCAGTTTTGGAACTAATGTCGGTATGTAGGCTGCTTACTTTGACCTTCAGGATGTCGAAAATGACTGCGTCCAGCAGTGGTCTGCCGCGTTCGATCAATTCCTGCCGCACTTGCTTAATCAAGTACCTTCCACGCCGATCGCTTTCGGATTCAGCAAGCTTCATCTCGGCCGGAGTCAAGACATTCTTCAGACGCACCAACACCATGTCTTCGATAATGTACGACTTGGTCTCAAGAGGCCCGCGCCCCATGAACTCCTTCTCGAATTTGATGATCGCTAGGCTAATCTCTCGCTCTAATTCCCGTTTAGAAACCATAATTTCCACTTGAATGAGGCTGTCGGTGAACTGGGGCAATTGCCATGATTAAGATTCAGCAGTTAAATTATCGGTGGGTTCAACGCTTATTGTCCAGTTGGCGGGCACCAACGCCAAGCAGTTCGAATCCTCTTTCTGTCAATTTTCCATCGATAAATGAATAGGATCGTCACCGGTGAACAATCAGATTAACAAAGTTAGCAGCCGAATTACGCAACCCAAAAGTCAAGGTGCCTCTCAGGCGATGCTTTACGCAACCGGCATGACCCCCGAGGACATGAACAAGGCCCAGGTCGGAATTGGCAGTGTGTGGTACGAAGGCAATTCATGCAATATGCACTTACTGAGACTGGCCGAGGCGGTCAAGGAAGGAGTGAAAAAATGTGGCTTGGTAGGGTTGAGGTTCAACACGATTGGTGGCAGTGATGGCATATCGATGGGCACCGAGGGGATGTGCTACTCGTTGCAGTCCCG
>DAIRSD010000153.1:0-9876 GCA_036804625.1 Aureliella sp.
AAAACCATACGCAGATGAGTAACCCCGCTGCCACAATCTGGTTTCGCTTCTAGCCGCTAGCCTACAAAAATGGGGCTTGCCAGATTCATCGATTTGTTTAACATCCACCGTAGTGAAATTGAGGCTCTAGGGAAGTCTATCCATTCTACCCAAACCCTCAAAACACACACAAAAACACGCCTCCGTAGCTCAGTTGGTTAGAGCAGCTGACTCTTAATCAGCGGGTCCAAGGTTCGAGTCCTTGCGGGGGTACTAAGGGCCATTGCAGAATCAAACGATTTTGCAGTGGCCCTAGCTCTTTATTCCACTGCATCAAAGCGATATCTTGCGCTTGGATTAGGATGGGGCTTACCTTGATGGAGCGTTAGACGATGAGCCGGCTTTTGGAATTTATCCGATCCAGTCGGTCATTGAAGGACCGTGCTGCGCTGGCCCTCTTGGCCGCAGTTGGACTGATCGCCTTTTGGCTGGCGGCCATGCCATTTTGCCCAGTCGTGCAACGATGGACCATTGAACGTTTCCATTTGGCCACCCCTAGCTTCGCCTGCTGGATGCTCCAGCAGCCTATTCCGCCGATGTACAACTTGGAGAATCGATATTGGTTTTCCGTCAGACCTTTGACAGACGCTGAATTAACGACTCAACCTCAGCCCGGCGTCGAAACCGGCATGCTGAATCATTTCCCGGCTCGCGCGGTCACTTTTGCGGCCGGTCGTTTGGCTACGGTCAAACATCAGCGCGAGGGGTGGCTCTACCTGCGATCCCGTTATCGTGACAGCCAACGCGTTACCGCCTATCACCTAACGCCCGTGCCAGGCAGTCAAGCTGTGCGGATGCAGCCTATCATCCAAGATGATTTCACGCAAACCGCCATCGAACAGGCTGCCATCGATCAAGCCGAGACGAAACATGACGAGCGACTGCCATGAGCGACTCAAGTACGAAGAAAATCGTTGAGCCCGCAGACTCAGAGGTTCGAGTCACTCACGATTTTCATAACCAAAACAAAGATCTTTGGTTGACAACCTCGGACGTGGCCGCCTGCCTGCCGGTTCTGCGCGTAGTCGCGGTGGCCGTGCTTATTTCGCTTGTGTGGAAGTGGCGAGTCTTCGTGTTGGCCGTGTCCGTGTATCGATCACTACCCCTGCAAGATCACTTCTTTCCAACGTTATTGCAGTCCACATGGCTACTAGTTGCCGCATATTTGGGCACTATAGCATCCGTCCTGAGCCTCATCCTTTCGCGGCGGCGTAGCCTGCTAATGATCACCTCCAGCAGTGCCTGTGCTTGCCTGGCCCTTATGTGCATTCATCAACAATCCTACAACGACGTCACTTTTTTGACCTGCTTTTGGACATGTGTGTGGAGTTGGTGGTTTGTGCGGCAACTTGGACAACCGGCTGAAGTCTTATTGAAACGCGCAGCATTTCTGGCACATGCCATCCTGTCGGTGATTTTTCTAGGCGGTACAGTTGGCAAGTTAACCCCTGGCTACTGGTCGGGCGAAGTGCTGTACAACATCTACTTTGAAGGTCGCGATTACTGGTTGTTCAATCTGATGCGACAAAACCTGTCGAACGAGTACCTAGAGCTGATTGCTCGTTGGTACTCCCGAGCCATTATCTGCGTAGAATCCATCTGTGCGTGCTTATGGTTGATGCCACAGCGAATGGCCTCGTTCCTAGTCGTTTTTGTCCTATGCAACATCGCCCTAATGAGTAACACACAACTGTTTTCGGTACTCACCTGCCTCATGGGACTGGCCCTGGTTGGCCTTCATCAACCCAAACCAAGCTCGCCATAACGCCTCTCGTTGAGTAGTGGCAAGCCTGTTGAGCGACGGTATCCGGTCGGTGCCCAAATCCGCTGATTCTGTGCGGTTGAATTGAATCACACGCCTAGAGTTCCGTGGAGTGAGATAAAGCCCTGCGACCAGCATAGGGATGATGCCTTCCCTAGCTGGCGCGGGCTGGGCGCTGTTTGACTTGCCGGTGGATTCATTCAGGCGTCCGGGGTAGCGGACACGCTGGTTTGGCGGTATGACCACCGGCCGGCACAGGAGTGGATTGTGCGATTCAAACAGCCACCCTATCTGATTAATGGAATTTTCTGATTGGGTGGCGACACAAAATACGAGATAACTGGAAAAATCTTCTTGACTATCGGCAAACCGCTTCCATGTCGGGCGAATCGGTTAGGCTTTTAGCTATACGACTTGGCGACGTAATCCACTCACCAGCGAATCGAGTTTGCTAATAGTAAATCCCATGAATGGTGGACGAGTCATTGCCATTAAGCAAAATTGTCAAGTGCATTGAACCCTTTCACGGTAGCTGCGTTTGCCAGAATGCGGTCGTCTTCCGGCCCCCCCACGTTCTGGCGAACGTAGCTACGTAAGATGCAACACCTTCCTTACTCAAACAACTCGAATAACTCCGTGAACGATTACGTCGGGGAACAGGGGAGGAGCTGGGGAGTGTTAATAATCGGATCGACGGAGCGATCCGCGACTATCGAGAAAGTTGATGATTTTTTCTTGCTGCATGTCGCGTGATGGGGAGATTTTTCCATAGTGTAAGATAGGGAGCGGCCGCGCCACCAAAAATCAGCCGGAGTGCGTTAGCACCCGGTTTGGGGCGAACAACCGGACGCTAACGCGTGGCGGCTGATTCAATCGGCAGTTCCCAAGCCTACCGGATTTAGCTCGTCAATTGACACTTCCAACCTGCGAACGATTAGTAGTGTCGTTTGATCACGATTTTATACAGTCAATTAAAAACTTTTGTTGAGTTGGATTGATGCCTCCAATTCCTGCAGAAAAGTTGCAATCACTTTACGCTCAGGCTGCTCGAGGTTGCCAGGAGGCTACCGCGCTGTTGTGGCAACACTATTACCAGCGATTGAAACTGGTGGTGCAGCGACGCATCGCGGATCTTCCCAAGCTGACCGGTGAGGCGAGTGACTTGACGTCGGAGGCTTTGCAAGGGTTCTTGTGCAATACAGTCCGCTCGACAGAGCTGGATATGAGCGACATGAATGCGATGTGGTGCCTGCTCAAGACGATCACGAGGCGACACGTCAATGATGTTCTCAAGGCACGATTGGCCCAGAAACGCGGTGGTCAGGCGACTATCGTAAGTTTGGACGTGGTGAAACAGAAGAGCGAGACCGACGATGCTTTGCGGCCAGCGCTTTCGCTGGGCACGATGATACCGGATAATTCGCTGGGTGATCCCGGCACCGAATTGCAGTTTGATGAATTGGTCGATTCATTGCTGGAGCGTCTACCCACCGATGTGGCCAAGCAAATTGTGCTGATGAAGCTGGAAAATCGCTCAAATGGTGATATTGCTGAACTGTTGAATCTAAGTATTCGTACCGTACAGCGACAACTGCAAGATGTGAAAAAGATTTGGGATGCCGGTGATGAAGACTCGCTGGTGTGAGTTCGTGGTGAATTAGTGCTGTGGGCCGGCGCGGGGCCAGTTTGCCAAAGTAGTGGGACTCGCCAGAGTTCCCGTGTTTGTTGGAAATGAAAGGACCTCTGGCGATGAAATGCGAAATACCCCGGACCTGGAAACGTAACCGTTCACGGAATTAGGTGTCGCTAATTACTAGTTTAGGTTTAAGTTCAAGTTTAGGTTTAAGTTTAAACTCGATCAGAAACTTAATCTTGAACTTAAACCCAATCCAACACAGTCCTTACGCAAACAACTCTAATTACACCGTGATAGGTTACCTGGAAACGGCATACCCTTCAGCATCCGATTACGAGCACGAGTACCGCCTTTGGCTGAGTACGGATTTATGGAAAATGCGTTAACCAACTAAATAACCTGAAGAGCAAAAAATTTCTTGTGAAAAAAAGATGAGAGGCTAGAATTCCATGCAGATGTCTCGATTGTGTGAAATCGATGCCGCCTGGCAGCACCGTCAGCCTGCCGCCAGCTTGAAGCTGCTGCGCGAGAGCCAGCGTAAGTGCTCGTCCGAGGAACTGGCTGAACTGCTGGCCGCAGACTGTGAATGGCGTTGGCGTTTGGCCGGTTTTGGAGCTAGCCAGCCTGCTGAGGTTGATGAGGATTGGCTGAACTGCAAACCTCGCCGTGTCGAAACCTACGTGCGAGAATGGCCTGAATTAGAAGACTCGGATCAGATGCTGCAAACGATGATCGAAGCCGAGTTCATGGCGCGTAGCCGATGGTGTGATCCGCCGCTGATCGCCGAAATGGTCGATCGGATCCCATCGCTGGACAATCTGTAGTCGCCACTGCGGGACTGCCTGGATGAACTTTCGCGAGTTTATGTGCGTAAGCTGCCACCGGATGCCGAGATCAGTCTGAGCTTGTCAGGTAGAGCAGATCGCAAGGCTGACAGTCGTTCCCAGAACGATAAGAAAATCCATCCGGGCAGCGGTGATGACGGTCTACACGAAGAATTCTTCCCAGTTAGCACTCCGCTGTGCATCGGTCGTCAGTCCGCTCAGGAGCCTCGCGATGTGTTTGTCATGCCAGACCGGAAACGGGTGATCGTAGCAGACAATTACCAGCACGGAGTGTCGCGACGTCACGCAACTGTGAAACGGTTGTCGCTGGACCGCTGCCTTGTAACCAACAGCAGCCCGCTGGGATGGATGAAGGTCAATAACCAGGATGTGGGCCCCGGCGAAAAGCGGCTGTGCCTGCTGCCGTTTACTTTGGAACTTGGCCCAACGAAGTTACAGATTTGTCAGAAGTAGGGGAGGGCAGTGGGGAATTCGGAACGGAGTGCGGAGCTGGGAATAGGGTGTGGTTGGAGTTTGGTGGAGAGATCGGCCAGCCTTGTTGACCGATCACCTTGTTGGCCCACACAGCCGTCGACATGAAGCATATTACGTGGCTACGTTCGCCAGAACGTGGGGGATTCCGAAAGGTATTCCTACGACGAAAGGTTTCGATGCGGTGAAAATATTTCTTAAATGGTTTGCCCCCTCACCCTAGCCCTCTCCCCCGCAAAGCCGTGGGAGAGGGGACAATGTACGGCCCGAGATTTAGAGGGGACTCGGTGTGGCTGTGGAGTGGGCACAGTGTTCGGCTGTGGTGTGGGGATAATGTGAGGCACGCTGTGGAGAGGGGATAATGTGAGGCACGCTGTGGAGAGGGGATAAACTGTGACCCCGGGGGGGAGCGACCGAGCGAGCTGATTTGCTTCCTTAAAGACTGTGCCAGTCAACTCAGTACTCAGTACTCAGTAGTTGCTCCCTACTCTCTACTCCCCACTCCCCAACTCTAGCGATTCGATTTTCCAGCCTTGATAGCGCTGGACACCTTTTTTGACTGGACCAACGATGGATCGAATCAATTTTCTTGAATCCCTTGAGAATCCACCATAGATGTTTTCTGTTGCATATTCTTGTTCAAAAGTCTTGCGTCCACTGGCGATGTTCCAGCAGGTCAATCCGCCTCGCTCTCCAAGCACCATCAACGTCTTGCCCGATGGTGAGAAGGTTACATCCAGGCATCTTTCGGCATGAATCAGTTCGCTATGTCGGCGGTTGCGATTCAAATCCCATAATAGACAAGAAGCATCGTCGTGCATTATGGCCAGTAGAGTCTTATCAGGTGAAATGGCCAAATCTTTGCAAGGGTGATTTTCCAGCTTGGTCGCTAGCTGCGGATCGGTGTCGTCATCTAAGTTCCATCGATAGATTTCCAGGTGACGGGATACCCACCAGCAGTTGTGGCTCTGCGGTTCGAACCAAACAAGAGTCACCTCCTGGGACTGGCTGGTCTTCACGCTTTCGGGCTGATTGGGCTGCATACACCATACGCACTCGGCCTGAGAGTCCCAGGCGGCTATCCAATGTCCACTATCTGAGGATACCATTCGATAGATGCGAGAGGCGTCCTGAATTTCGTCGGCTCGAAACGGCAAGGTCCGCACTTGCCAAGGCAATTCGACTTCTGAAAACGAATCCTTGGGTGGGGCCTTGTCCAAGGCTTGTGACAACGTATGCCAAGAAATTATTCGAGTCTGTTCCGGCTCGTTTACGGCCCACAATTCCGCTTGCCCCACTTCGCAAAGTGCGGCAGAAGGGAATTGACGATCGATCAATACATCAGGATGATTCCGACTCAATATCTCAATTCCCTTTTGTCCATTGAACACGAATAGCTCGTGCGAAGCTTGCTTGCCTTGGAAATCGATCCCCCTATCAGAATCGACTGTCAGAAAACTAAACCAATGATTTTTCGTAAACGGAAAATGCACATTCCAATCCGAGTTTCGTTGCGACCAAATCTGTACCCCTCCCTGAGCATCCAGAGTAAGCACTTCCTGAGTGTTCGAATTTTGCATCGAGTGAAAGACTCGCTGTCCGTGGGTTACCCACGAGTCTCGGGGTAGGAATACTCCATCAGTTGTTATAGACATCTCTTGTATCAAACCTGGCTTGGTGATCAACCATAACCGATGGCTTTCACCAGATGCCGCACCAACACTTGAATCCAAGAACTGGATAACCCGAGGTTGGTCGGGCGAATCCAGCGAATCGGTGACGGACCAGTTCACCAGATCAACCAAATAGACTCGCTCGTTTCGCGTGATGATCGTAGCCCACTTGCCATCAGAACTCACCTCGATCGCTCGAATCGCTTCGTTTGGAACCCTGGGGTGTTTTTCGGTTCCTATGGGCAGTTCTGCCACAACCTGCATCGTTTGGCCGTCTACTTGATAGATTGCACTTCGTGTATTCCCGAACAAAAAGTGCCTGCCATCGTGCAAATTGGCCAGCGCAGACTGCTTGCCCTCGCGAGCTGATAAGTCATTCAGTAGCTTGCCATCCTGGGCGGACAGAACACGCAAGTGGTCATTGCTACCCAACACAACCAATTGGTCTAGCTGCTTGAGAAGAATCAGGTCGTGAGCCTCGACGTCGCCCTCAAAAACCTGGGTGCGCCATAGTAGTTGATTGTCTTTGAATCTCCAGGCACAAACGCTTCCGTCGTCACTGGTAGACCAAATCACATTGTGCCCAATCAAGATATAGTTGATTTCGTCTTGACCGGCATCCCATTGCCTGACAACGTTGGCCGTATTCGGATCCAGTTGGGTAATCTCTGACCCGGCCCCGGCCACAAACAGCTCTTGACCGTCGGGACTGAACCTGCCCGTATAAAGTGCATTAGGCGCAGTCCATAACTGCTTCGATGTGTAACTCTGAATGCTCTTGCTGAGCAGTTGATAATCCTGATCAACCTGTTTACGCTGAGGTTGATCGGGTGAGTACCTTGCCAAGATAGATCGTACGCCACGAATGTCGTCTTTCTGCAGCAAATCCGAGGCCTGCGCCATGTCCTGAGCATAGATGATCTGTTCGTTATGGGACTGAGCCGCTTGCAAGTCACGAAGAGTTGCTGACAGCTTAAGATCGTGTAATACCACAAGTGAAACGATAGAAGTTATAGCCACTCCGAACAGGATCATCGACGTGGATAGTGTTGGATTCCGCCGCGCCCAACGCCAAGTCCTCTCAACCACGCCTGGGACTCGCGCGAGCACCGGTCGACCTTGCAAGAATCTTTGCAAGTCGTCAGCCATAAGCTGAGCGGAGGCGTAACGTCGTTGGGGATTGATGTCCATAGCCTGGACGCAGATTGCCCACAAATCGCGCGGCACTCGGGAATGCGTCATTGCAGAGTCATCAAATTGCCCCTCCGCGATTTGCTGAAGAACTTGACTGACGTTGGAACCTGTTGCAAGTCTCTTTCCGGTCAGCATTTCACGCAGCACGACCGCCAGCGCGTAGATGTCGCTCTGAATCGAATACTCGGCTGAGTTTCCTTTGACTATTTCGGGTGGCAAGTAGTGTAGCGACCCCATCAGGCCACCCGTCGCTCCAGTTAGCGTTTCTTGGGTCGGTGCTATTGCCAATCCGAAATCGGCCAACCGAGGCGAGAAGGGTAGGGCTCCGGCCTTTGTGCGCATGTCCAACAGTATATTGGATGGCTTGATGTCGCGATGCAAGACGGATTTGCTGTGAGCGTGCTGAAGTGCCTCGGCCAACAGCATCACCAGTTCAGCGGCCATTCGCGGGTCACAGCCATCGGGATGCTGCTCGATCCAGCCAGCCAGCGAATGACCTTCGATCAGTTCTAATACCAAGAAGCTGTTCTGACCGTTGACCTCAAAGTCGTACAGATGCACCAAATGCGGATGCTGAAGCGAAGCACTGGCCAGGCCCTCGCGTCGCAACCAGTGAAGCGCTGACTGATCCGCAAGGGAAGTGAAGTGAGGAATTT
The DNA here is from genome assembly GCA_036804625.1 of Aureliella sp. Classification (GTDB taxonomy): domain Bacteria; phylum Planctomycetota; class Planctomycetia; order Pirellulales; family Pirellulaceae; genus Aureliella. Next base: position 8,277 of record DAIRSD010000153.1, read on the forward strand.
TCAGCGCGACTTCACGGCGAAGCCTGCTGTCATAAGCTTGATACACCATGGCAAAGCCACCACGACCAAGCACTTTGCGCGGCTGAAATCGACCCGCTGCAAGTTGATCCCAAAGAACGCCATCTTGCAGTAGTGACCTATCGGGATCGGCAGATTTGCCAGCGGATTTCTCTGGGTACGTATCGGATGGAGTGTCCGTTGCCGGAGAAGAGTTCGTCCGAGTGCTTGCGTTGTCATCGGTACCGTCGCTTGAACCGTCAGTCGGGCCATCGAATGGCTGATTGATTGGTCCATCGGCTGGACCTTTGATCGAACCTTTCCCAGATGATCGGTCGATAGGCAAGTTGAATTTGGTTGAATCGCTTAAATCTGTCATGCTACCGCTTCTAGGTTGGTAGTTACCGAAGAGACTTTGGATTGTACACGAAAGTTGGGCCATTGCTTCGTAAATCTCGGAGTAGCACCTAAGAAATCGGTTTCTGCGATAGTGTGGTCGCGAGCTGTGGTCGCGACCTTCCAGGTTGCGAGGAGTGGTCGCGACCTTCCAGGTTGCGAGGAGATCAGGCTAAGCTCCTTGGACAAGCTGGAAGCTCGTCCCCACCTTTCTTGAACAAGCTGGAAGCTTGTTCCCACACTGGTGGTAGCAACAAAGCTGAATCATGCGCTCTTTCCAGCAGTGGAAAAACACTAGAAATCCAACTGGCAGCGTAGGCCAAAAGCGTTGGTCTGTGAAGCGATCAGAGAGTTGGCCTGGATGACCCCGTTTCGAATCGGTCTAGCCTCGGCCCAGGAATGGATGTAGTTGAACACACACTTGCAGTAGGGATTCACATACCAGTTCAGTCCGCCAGTCAAATTTTGCATTGTGCCACCGGTCACATCTCGTTGGCTTAAATCCAGGAAAGACCAACGGGCTGCGATTTCCCAAGCTCCAAGCCCACCGCCTTGAGTAACGCTTTGGAACGGCATGACTCGATCGATCGCCCCCATCTTGCGATCGTAGGGCCGATGTTCGCCGGTTAAGAACCAGCCAATTTGTGAGTAGGCTCCATGAAAGAACAGGTCGCCACTGGCTGGAGCATCCACAAAACAGCCCATCGCTTCGGACTGCCAAGACAATGGACCTCGCACCCACAACGACTCCAGTCCCAATGTCTGAGTCAGGTCGACATTACTGAGTGTCCCCGTATCAACAAAAAACGGTGTGCCATTAGCCACATCGGGAACGGGTTGTCCGCTGGTTCCTATCGCTCCGCCAGTGGGCACGACGAATTCACCCACAAAAATCTCTGGAATGCTTCGGAATCGAACTTTGTCGCGCGGTGGTGAATTCAAATAGTAGCTGGCTCCCCAGTGCAAATACTTATCTCCACACGGATCGTACCAAGACAGATGCGTCAACCGAGAAGCCATTCCATTTCCGCCATTGGAACTGAGCGAGCCAGCAAACTGATCCTGACCAGTGCGAAAGTAAGAGGTGGCCCAGGTCCAGTTCAGATCTTGAGAATGGTCATAAAAGCCAACGCCGATATGTCTAAAAGGCTCAAAGGCTTGAAAGGTAGATGACCGCTCCATGAAGGTTGTGTAACGAAGACTACTG
>DAIRSD010000154.1:0-9794 GCA_036804625.1 Aureliella sp.
GCAGGGTTGTCGCTTGTCTCAAGCGATGATTTTGGTAGCCGGTTATGAAAATCCGAGCTTCTTGGGAAAATAAAGCCCTTCCAACCGCCATGGCGATCGCTCCAAGGCACCCGCCCAAGTGCCTCCCGAGCCTGCGAGTACAACCAGTGCTGCAGTAGACAATTCGATGTTTTCCTGAGCCAACCAGCAAGCCAACTCAGAAATTCCAGGGTTGTGACCGATTATCATGGCACCGGAAAGCGGGTCGTTCAATCGACTTAACTCCGACACAATCCCGCTTGGCGAAGCCAGGTAAAGATTCGGAGCATACGTCACCTCAGGCCTCAGTTTTTGCCAAACGTTTTGCATCAGACGTAAAGTTTGCTGGGCTCTGCAAGCCGTACTGCAAAGGATGTGATGGATGGGAATTTGCATCGATTCGATGTGTTGTCCCATGCGAGGAGCGGTTCGCATTCCCCGAGCATTAAGCGGTCGGTCATGGTCGCCAAGTGCCGGATCGCCCCAGTCGCTTTTCGCATGACGCATCAGCAGAAGATGTCGAGTGGGTGCGTGAATGCTGGACATAGAGTTTGAAAAACGTGGGTCTGGTATTCTTATTTAGCTATAAAAAGCATAGGATGGTGATCGGTACGAACCGTCTTCTCACCCAGCACGTAGCAACAACGTACCAATCACGGGTAATCCTTTGGTAACCCGTGGGAAGCACCTGGAATTTACGGAAAGATCATACCATGCTTAGTCGATTGTGCCACGTTATTTCCCTGACCGTACTTTGCCTGTGCAGCGCTTCCGCGTTGGGTCAGGATGAAGGACAAACTAAATTGGACGAAGCGACCGAGCGAAAGTTGAATGCGGAGAGCCCGGCCGATCTGGCCAAGGTCATCGAACTGTGCGAACAGGCTATCGAGTCTGGACTGGACGAACCCAGTTCGCAAATGGCCAAAGGCATGCTGGCCGCCTCGGCATTACAACGTGCGCAACTGCTTCTGCAAAGCCTACCTCGTGTAGCCAACAATGCCAACGCGCTGCGCAACCTGACCTTAGCCATGCGCGCGGACCTGGAAAAAGCCATCGCGAACAATCCGAAACTCGCCGAGGCTCACGTGCTGCTTGCGCGTCTGGAAACTTTGCCAGGCGGCAGCATCGACCGAGCCATGCAGCACATGAACGTAGCCATCGAAGCCCTGAAAGACAAACCCGTCGATCAAGCTATCGCCTACATCCAGCGCGCTGGCTTGCAACAGGATAATCAAAACAAGCTTGCCGATCTTTCCAAGGCTTTGGAGCTTGATCCAACCAACAAAGAAGCCTGGCAGGCAAAAATTGTGTTGCAATTGGCTTCCGGAAAAGTCGAAGAAGCTGCCAAGGATGCCGAAAAGCTTCTTCAGGATGACGAAAGCAATGCGTTTGCTTTTCAAGTGACAATCGAGTCGCTCATCGAATTAGGACGACTGGATGAAGCTCATTCGCTTCTGACCAAACGCATCGAAAAGAATCCGGCACAGGGCAGCAATTATCGCTGGCGGGCTCGCGTGGCGATGGTTCAGCAAAAGGACGATTCTGCGTTTCAGGATCTCGACAAAGCGATCGAACTGGATCCACGCGACTTTGAAGCTCTGATCTACCGTGGCCAATTGTATTTGTCCAAAGACAATGTAGAAAAGGCCAGCCGCGACGTGGCCGATTCCCTGTTAATCCAGCCAGATTCTATTCAAGGCGTTTGGCTGCGAGCCCTCATTGCATCGCGTCAAAAACGCTATGCGGATTCCATTCGTGATATGGAGTCGCTGGTACGGCACAATCCCAATAACAGCACCTGGGTTCTGCAGTTGGCCTCATTTTATCAGCTCGACGACCGCCCTCGACTGGCAATCCAATTGTTGGATCAGTGGATTGGCGCGAACCCTCAGGACTGGCGAGCCATTCGAACGCGCGGGGATGCTAGGCTGAGCATCAACGAACATCATCAGGCGGCAAACGACTATCGCGAGGCGATTCGCATTGCCGAAGCTGCTCAGGAAAGTAAAGATCCGGCCGAGAAAGGTGATGAGGATCTGAGCGGTTTGTACAACAACCTTTCTTGGCTGCTGTCCACTTCACCCATCGATGAACTGCGCAGTGGACAGGAATCGTTACAGGCGGCCCTAAAAGCATGTGAGGCGACCGAATACAAAGAGGCACATATTCTCAGTACGCTGGCAGCCGCCTATGCCGAAACTGGCGATTTCGAGCAGGCCAGGAAGTGGTCGGCCAAAGCTGTGGAGCTAGGCAAAGAAAGCGGCCATGATCAGCTTGATCAGCTTCAGAAAGAACTCGATTCATACCAACAAGACAAGCCGTGGCGCGAGGAGCAGAATACGCAGGAAAACGCCAAACCGTTGCCAGCAACCGAAGCGATTGATACCTAAATTTAGCTTAGCAGCTTAGCTGAAAATGCTCGGTCACAGGCTGAGATCACTTGGGTTATCGCCTGTTCAACCTGATCGCTCGTTAACGTTCTGTCCATGCTTTGGAAATTCAGCGACAGCAGGATTCGTTTTTTGCCAGGCCCATCTTTTTTGGCGTCTCGGTAGGTCTCCACATACTCGATCGTCTGAATATGTGGCCCAGCATTCTTGCGACACAACTGTTGCAGTTCCGCCCAATTTAGTGTTTCGTCAACAATAAAATTCAAATCACGCTGAATCGCTGGGAACGAACTGTACGGCTTGGCTCGTCGCACTTCCACCAGTAGCCCAGTCAAGAGGTCCACGTTCAGTTCAGCGGCGGCACAGGCAGCATCCAAGTTGAACTGCTCCTGAACCGAAGCCGCGAGCTGTCCAAGCCAACCCACCACTTGATCACCAGATCGAATCTGCATTGCGGTTGCCTGAGCAAACAAAGGGTGCTCGGCAGCCAGCCACTGCAGATCGTTTTGGCAACCCAACTGGTCCAGTATCGATTCAACGCAACCGCGAATCAATCGCAAGTCCCCGGCCGTAACCATACCCAGCACGCAGAATTCTTTGGGTAAACGGGACAAAGAGGTGCAGGGCAAGACTACGTTAGCAATTTCGTAGACCTGGGCATTTCGATTTGATTGAACTTGATTGGCATGACGCGCGGCCAGCAAACTTGGAATCAACCCGCGGCGCAGCCAGCGTGCTCCCTCCAGCAGTGGAGTTTCAGTGGCCAGAGCTGGATTGTCAGTCCATAAGCTGCCGACAGACTCCAGGCCTAAGGCGACAACGCTTGGTGTCATCGCTTCGTCGATTCCCCAGCAGCTTAGAGTATTCCTCATGCGCTGGACGGCCATGTCCTTGCGACGCGGCTGGGCGACGGTCAGCGGAACCACGGCATCTTCAGGTATTTGTTCGTATCCGAAAATACGAGCCACCTCTTCGATCAAATCAACTTCACGAGTCAAATCGCTGCGCCAACTTGGCGCGGTAACACTTAATGTCGAGTCCGCCTGATTCGACACGCTACAGCCCAGAGCCTTCAGAATGGAAACAACCTTGTCGCTTGGCACCTGGATGCGCAAAAGTCTTGGAATTTGATTCAGACGCAGAGTAATCGCAGGCGGCAAGGCTGGCAATTGTCCAACGCTTACCACCCCCGCCTGAAGTTCGCCACCGGCTACCTGCAAAATCAATTCGCAGGCGCGCAAACTGGCCCAGTCCACTCCGGCCGGATCAGGCCGCCTTTCGAAGCGAAACGAAGAAGGACTTTGAAGCTTGAGCGTTCGAGCGGTGCGACGAATTGCAAGCGGCTCGAACAGTGCAGTTTCGATCAGTATATTGGTGGTAGTTGTGGAGATTTCGGTCTCGGCACCTCCCATGACACCGCCCAACGCGATGGCGCGATTGGCATCGGCGATGACAACCGTTCGATCATCCAGCGTATAGGTGCGATGGTCGATCGCCACAAACTGCTCACCATTAGCCGCTGGTCGAATCACCACCTGACTACCGTGGATTTGATCCAAGTCAAATGCGTGAAGCGGTTGTCCACATTCCAGCATGACATAGTTGGTTACGTCCACCACGTTGTTAACACTTTTGACTCCCACCGCCGCCAAGCGGTCAACCAACCATTCGGGACTGGACCCAATCTTCACGCCACAAATGACGCGGGCCGTATAGCGTGAACAGCATGCAGGAAAGCGATTTTCGATGCGAATCGAATCGCTGCAAGGCTTAGCTGACTGCACAGGCTTGGGGGCAGGCACACACAAAGACTGGCCTAAAAGCACAGCAGCCTCTCGAGCCACTCCAATGTGTCCCAAACAATCCCCACGATTGCTGGTGACTTCCAGTTCGATGACTGTATCGCCGCCGGCCTGAAACGTTTGCTCGTGATTCAGACCCGACAGCGCAAAGCGATCAGCCAAATCAGAAGGTTCCACTCCAAGGTGGATGTAATCGCTTAACCATTTCCAACTGACCAGCATTTCTGGATGCCTCTGATATAAAAACGATATTCTAGAAGTCGATGGAGAGAAGTGTTGATCGGCTTGACTGCGGTTGATGCAGCCCTGGTTCATCATGTCCTAAAACTGATGCAGGAATCGCAAATCATTGCGGTACAAATCACGAATATCTTCGACCCCATGCCGTCTCATGCACAGCCGCTCGACACCCAATCCGAATGCAAACCCGGTCACCTGTTCTGGGTCATAACCCACAGCTCGCAGGACATTGGGATCGACCATTCCAGCACCGCCAAACTCCATCCACTGACTGTTCCACAAGAAATCAACCTCGACGCTGGGTTCCGTAAACGGGAAAAAGCTTGGCCTGAAACGAATGGTTACATCCTTGCCCAAGTAACTGGTGGCAAACATCCGCAACACACTTTTCAGATGCGCCATGGTGACGCCATGGTCAACCCACAAGCCTTCCATCTGATGAAACATGGGAAAGTGAGTGCGATCTGCTTCGTCTGGGCGATAGACCCGGCCCAGCGAAATGATCCTCACAGGCGGCTGAGTGTTCTCCATGACTCGGATCTGAACCGTACTAGTTTGGCTACGCAGCAGTTGCTCATCCGCCCCATTCCTATCGCCCTTACCCGCCGCCGCGCTGGAAAGGTAGAAGTTGTCCAGCGGATCACGTGCTGGATGATCTTCGGGAATATTCAGAGCGATAAAATTATGCCAGGTGTCCTCGACCTCAGGACCTTCGACGATCGAGAATCCTAGACGGCTCATGATTTCTTTTAAGTGTTCGATCGTTTGAGTAATCGGATGAGTGGTCCCCAAGTGCCGTGAGAAACCAGGCAAGGTCGGGTCGGTCATCGGCTGCCCCGTCCTGGCACCCGCTTTGCCTGTCGTCGCAGTCGCTCCCAAGCCGCCTGTATTGCCACTTAGACGTCCAGTTGCCTGTTCCATGGCCGTTTGAATGCGAGACTTCACTTCATTCAGCTTCTTGCCGCCCGCTGGTTTGTCGGCAACTACTAGTGCTCCCAAATCTTTCTGAAGCGATTTGATTCTGCCGCTACGCGCCCCGGTGAACTCAACGCGCGCAGACTCTAAAGCTTCCAAGTCGGCCGCCGCAGCAAAAGCCTGCTCGGCTTGCGTAGCTACCGCTTCAAGCTGATCGGTGAACTGACTTAGTTCCATGTTCATTCCAATCTGGACAAGTCCTAAATACAAAAAGCGGCACTCGGCGCAAAGCCCCGAGACCGCTTTATCATTCTGATGTCACGTTGTTGCGGGGAGCAATCAGGTCCTGTCACCGCACCGCTTTGCAACTGTTACGAACTAAGCAGCCAAGGCAGCCTTGACCTGATCCACGACAGTCGTAAAACCAGTGGGATCATTGATGGCCATTTCGGAAAGCTGCTTGCGATCCAACGAAATGTTCGCTTTAGTCAATCCGTTAATGAACTGACTGTATCGCAATCCATGCTGCTGACAGGCAGCGCTCAGACGGATGATCCACAACTTGCGGAACTCGCGACGCTTGGCTCGACGATCGCGAAACGCGAACGCACCAGCGCGTAGCAAAGTCTCTTTACGTGAACGCAGCAATTTGCGACGCCCACTGACGTATCCCTTGGCTCGTTTTAATAAACGACGTTTCGCCTGAGCGCGAGCCGCGCCTTTTCTGGTTCTCATTGGGAACCCCCTAAATCTGTGTACCTCAGGTCGCTCTGGGTCGATGAAACTTACTGTTCATCAAGGCTGCGCGGCTAGCCCAAGCCAAAGCGTTGCAACCCAGGTAACTTGCCTCTAGTTGCCGCAATCGTTTTGTCGAATTTACCAAGAGGCCCCCACAGTTTGACACAAACTGGGAACCATCCCGGCGGACTTGCTAGCCCGTTAGTAGCTGTTTCCTCGCAAGCAATCCAGCACCGCCTTGGTGGAAGCAGTGGCTGTCACGCGAGTCCCACGTAGATTTCGGCGACGTTTTTTGCTGACGCGGACCGCCAAATGGCTAGTTCCAGCACCACGGTGCTTGACTTTTCCGTTAGCCGTAGCGCGAAAACGCTTCTTCGTCGCCTTGTGTGTCTTCATCTTTGGCATGATCAATATTCCGCAGTATAGTGCAAAGAACGATCCCCACTTGGTCACAAGTAGTCAGCTAGACTAGTGCCAATGGGGGGCGTGGTTTATGGATGGAAGGTCCAGAAGTTTAACCGAGGTCTCAACGGACAACAAGGCCTTTTCGTTCGGACAACCTCGGAAAACCGCCTAGCCCAGTCAGAGGCTATCCGGAAATCTGAGCTGCAAAGCGTTAACGTCCGGTTCCACACCAATAATCGTCTGCTAACTCATTTCGGATGATCGTTAGGGAGTATGCCAGCTAGCCTGTAAGAACGGCAAGCGGTTTCTGGCTATAGAAGTGTTTCCAATAGCAACCGCAGCTTCCGCAATTCGCTCCGCTGATCGGTATCTGGCATGGGATCGATTTGAATGCTCAGAGCATGGTTATAACCCACCAAGGACAGTTGGCTGACGACCCTGCCATATTCGATCTCCCCCTGACCGATTTTCACCTGAAGAGCGTTTTTCTTGGAATCCCTCAAGTGAACATGGAAAACGAAGGGAATAATCTTGTCCAAGCTCTTATTCGGGTAGGGACCGCACAAATAATGACTCGGGTCCAGGGTCAGCCCCAAGCCTTTGACGTTGTCGCACAGGACTTTGACGGTATCAGGGTCTTCGCTCATGCGTCCGATTTGGCTCTTCATCGCCACCCGAACACCTTCACTTTCAGCGATTTCGACCATTCTTTGAAGCCGCTCGACCTCCTCGTTGAATGGTGTTCCCAACTCTGAAGATGGGACGGTAAGCGTTACCACCTTGGTAGCCTTTCCCAAGCGGCAAACCGCCAGAAACTGCTCAAAAAACAACTCCCCCTGAGCGTCGATGTGAACGTCGTAACTGCAAACATCCAGCCGATGACTGCGCCGAGACAAATTCACGGCTTTTTCGAATTGAGCGTCAATTTGGCTCGGAGCCAACGGCGAACCGTCCTCGCGCCATGCGATTTCAATTACGGAAAATTCAAGATCTACCAGCTTATCGGCCACTTCCTCAAGTGGAAGGCCGGGCCAACAGTCCGTTGAAGCTGCAACATACACTGCCCAAGACTCCTTTTACCCCGTCAGCAAAATGCACTTTTCCGGGTTACGTGTCACACCGATTATTCGAGTTAACCCTCAAAGGTTATCTGCGCCAGGCGATTCTGGCAACGTCCATTCATGCAAAGCTGATGATATGTTTTCTTCGATTCTTAGTAGAATCAATCGGACTACGCTTCGACTGGACTAGTTGACAGTGCCATAAGACTGATTGAACAGCTTGACTCGCTCGGCGGCCTCCAGCGCTGCTTGCTCGGCAGCCGCAGCCTGCTCTCGCAGGGCCTGCGCGGCTGATTTTGCGGCGTTATGTTTCTCAGAAGCCTGCTGATGCGCTCCGCTGGCTTCGTCGATTTTCTTTTGAAGTCCTGCCATCTGCTCACGTAGAGCGGTCAGTTCGGCAGTCATTCGCTCGACAGCTTCAGCATCGGTTTTGTCTTGCTGCAAGGCGATCGTCAATTGATCGGCCAGTGTCTTCGCCTGAGCCGTTGTTTGCTCGGAAAGCGCAATCAGCTCAGCAGCTCGTTGCTCGATGGCCGCCTTGTCCGCATTGGCTTGATCAAGAGCAGACTGTGCGGCCGCCTGTTTGGCGGCCAGGAAGTCGTGCTGAGCCTGCGCGGCCATGGCCGCTTGCTGAAGCGTGTCGGCTTGCGTTTGAGCTGTGGCGACTGCTGCTTGAGCAACGGTTAACTCTTGAGTCAAAGATACCACTGCGTCAGAAGCGGTTTTCAACTCTCCTGTCACCGTCTCTCGCTGCGTCTTCAACGCCAGCAATTCCTGCTCCAGCGCGGCAATTCGCTGGTCGGTCTCAGTCAGCTTCGCCTTCAAGTCGATTTCTTGCTGAGTGACCGCTGCCAAGCGTGTCTCGGATTCCTTAGCTACTTGTTGTCTTACGGACAACTCCTGACTTGCCTGCGTGCTTTGAGCGACAGTTGCCGTCATCGCCTGAGCAGCAACAGTCAATTCTTGTTGCGCCTGAGCCAATAGTTGATTGGCCGCTTCTAAACGCTGTTGAACTGAAGGTGGGTTTGTAGCTACAGGCCGATTCTGCTCTGGACTTTCGCGCGGCCAAATCTGCACCTGACCGTTCCAATCTCCACCAGCCAGGACAGTTCCATCGCCCACAATGGATACTCGCAGCGCCATTTCAGTCAGCCCAGCATACTCCTTCTGCAGTTCACCGTTAGCATTCCACAGCTTAACCTTCGCATCTTTACCAGCGCTAGCAATCAATCCCTCATTAGAAAACTCCGCGTCGGTCGTACCACCGGGATGCGCCGCCCAATTTTTGATCTCTTTGTTTTCAAACATATCCCATAACTTGATATTACCATCAAGACTTGAAGACATCAGCACATTCGAATCCGCTCGAAAGTCTAAGCTGGTAACCGCATCGCGATGCCCGAGCAGATCAGCGTACAAGTTGCCGGTCTGAGCCTCCCAAACAACTAGGCCATTGCTGCGGTCGCCCGACGCTAGCAGCACTCCGTCGGGGCTGAATCGCAACGCATAGATCCAGTCCGTATGCTTTTTCAACTCGAAGATTTTTTCGCCTGTCGAGGAATCATAGACGCGGATTACTTTTTGAGGCCCTGCAACTGCGATTCGTTTTTTGTCGGGTGAAATGTCAGCCGCCAAAACGATGTCTAGTTCATCGCCTACCTTGGTGATTCTTTGTCCTGATACCACATCGACAAGCACTGCGCAGCCACTGTGACTGTGCTGGCCACCGCCAATGAGCAACTGCCTGGCATCCCGGGTGAAAGTAAGCGATTGCGGATCGCCTTCCGGAAAAGGGACCACACCCAGCAGTTCACCGGTTTGAGCATGGTAGAGTACCACCTGCTCTTGTCCGCCCACAGCCACCAGCGGTGCCCAGGGACTGGCCGCTAGAGCAGCCACCGCGGCGCTTCTCTGAGTTATTACCACAGGCTGCTTTAAAACTTTCTCCGGCATCGGCGGAGGTCCCTCCGGCTTCCCCAGAGACGTCCCGCCCAACATTGCCGAGACCGCATTGCTGGCTCGCTTAATCTTACTGCCAGCATTTTCTGGCATCCCTTGCGAAATCCATGTCTTGACCAGCTCCAGCTTGTCCGCAGCAATTGGGTCAGAATCCGGTGGCATGAAGGGCTGTTGTTGGTGTGTCATCAGTGCATACAGTCGCGATCCATAGGCATTGCCCGAAGCGATCACGTTTCCACTGGACCCTCCAGCCATCGCGACGGCAT
>DAIRSD010000155.1:0-9791 GCA_036804625.1 Aureliella sp.
TTAGCGTCGAACGAGCCCTTCTGCTGGGTGTGATCTTTGTGGCTGGTGCCTTTATGGGCTTATGGGGACTGGGCTACTGGGCACGCTGGTTCGGATCGACAGCCGCTGCGGACCCCAACAAGGGCCTGATGTTCTTTGTGATGGGGGTGTGTGCCCTGTTCTTGGTCTACATGATGAATATCACCATGGAGAAAGGCAACACCACTCAGTTGGATGAAGTCGAAGACCAACTGGCGGCCATGCGAAAAGAAATTCAAAAGACCCAGGCCGAGCGGGAAGAACTGGATCGTCGCTTGCCCGTACATTCAGGCGACCCAGAATCGCGACTGCGTGAGATGGAAACAGGGATTCAAGCTCTGGAAAGCCTTTTACCTTTGCAACAGAATTTAGAAGCGGTGCGCCAGCGAACTCAGGCTGCACGTAAGCGCGCAGCTCAGGCCAGCGAATCACTTCAATCAGCCAGAACTGCCTGGAAACGAACTTTGCAGCACTTTGGATTATCCGAAACGCTGTCCCCCAAGAGCATCCGGTTGATGGCCGATGGCTACGACGCTCTCCTTCAGACTCGGCGTCGCATGAGCGGATTGACCGAAGAACTGGAGTCGCGGCAATTGGAACTGGGCGCTCTTACTCAGCGCATCGATGCTTTGTCGCGACAAGTCTTTGCAGCCAAGGCGGCCAGCGACGTGATCGCCTCTGACAGTTACGACGAGGTGCAAATCCAGGTTGAATCGAAAGACAAAAAGCGTGCTCATACCGCCAGCAAGCAGGGCGCTCAAGCGGTTCGAGCCACCGTTGATTCAGGTGACCGAGCCTTGGAGCAGTTAGCCAAGTTGACGGAACTGCTTAGTTCCCAAGAGCAGTTTATCGTACAGAAGCGGCAGATGCGGGAAATAGATCAGGAACTGGCCAAAGAAGTGGCCGGGCTAGAAAAACTGATTGACAAATTGCACCGCAAACACAGCGCCTTGTTAGCCGAACATGGTTGTGAAAGCGAAGAGCAATTGCTCGAACAACTGGAAGTCAAGCGTGAGTATCTAAGACTGGAGCAGGAACTGACTGGCTTCAGCGAGCGAATTCAAGAAATGATTGCCGGCAGCGTACCCATGGACACCATTGAGCGATTGTTAGATGGCGGCACCGCTGAAGACTTGGGCAAGCGCCGCGAAGCAATCGGTCAGCGCACACAGCAGGCCCAACAGCGAGTCGAACAATTGCACTTGCGACAAGGTGAGCTGGGCCAAGAGATGAAGTCGCTGGCTGCCGATGGGCGACTGTCGGAAGCTCGTCTGGAACTGGCCTGCGTTGAGAATCAATTGAAGTCATGCGCCTCGCACTGGCAAACACTGGCTACGGCAACGCACCTGCTGGATCGTGTGTGTGAAGTCTACGAGACCGAACGTCAGCCAGAGACCCTGCGTGAAGCATCAGCATTCCTAAATCAATTGACCGAAGGCAAATACGTTCGGATCTGGACCCCGCTTGGAAAAAATCAACTTCGAGTCGACAATCGAGCTGGCCAGGCACTGCCTTTGGAAGTGCTGTCTCGAGGGACTCGCGAGGCGGTGTTTATCGCCTTGCGGTTATCGTTGGCCGCTGCCTATTCACGGCGCGGCGTGGTGATTCCGCTAGTCCTGGATGATGTGCTAGTCAATTTTGACTCTGTACGTGCCGAATCTGCAGCCAAGGTACTCAGAGATTTTGCTGGCTTGGGCCATCAAGTCGTCATGTTCACCTGTCACGAACATATCATGCGCATTTTCCACCACATCGGAGTCGAAGTTCGCGTGTTGCCAGCTCAGGGAACCGCCGGTGAGGCCGAGGTGTACTATCCAGAACTGCTTGCCAGTCCCATCCAGCCCGAATTGCCCGAGCCGGCTTACCAAGAGCCTGCGGTAGTCGAAGCTGTGGTTCAGGAACTAGAGGAAGCGGAAGAACCACTGGTGGAACTATCGCCTGAACCGGTGATCAAGGTGCATCGTCCAAGGCAGCCCGTCCAACGAGTGGCCATTGTCCAGCAGGAACCATCGATCGACTGGCTATGGTATGAGCGCTCACCCGAATCGGATCGCTGGGGCTGGGTGGAGTCGGAAGGAGAATCCGAAGATTGGTTACCACCTGAAGACTTGTGGTGGCAGCGCAGTTCAACTCAATCTGCGGCAGGCTGAAGGCCACCGCCGGAAACACCCGCGTCCTTCTAACGGTGTCACACCGGCCCATTCGTCTTGCCATGGCAGTCTGTGGCGGCGACTTACTGTCATCTTCGGTCTTAAGCTGCCCAGTCTAGCCCGCGCGCTTGATCGCATCAGCCTGCGCATTTACAATAGAGACATTGTGCTAGGAGACACATAGAAGTCCAATTAACCGTTGGCTCGACAGTTTTGTTCTGAATGAGCTGGAGCAGAGTTTTATCGATTTTCAAAAGTCGATATACACGGAAAATTCTTTTTGGCGTTAAGGGAGTTATCAACTGTGGACAAACAAGTTCTCGATAATGCGATTGCGGAAGGCCCCATCCGCATCACCATGAACAACGGCGAGACCTTCGATATTGTTGACCCAAAAACCGTGTTAGTTGACGCAACCACAGCCTATGTCCTAAGGCGCTCTGAAGATGGCAAGTTGCGAGCTGTATGGCTTGCGCTGGTGTGTATGTGCAAGATTGAGCGACTCCTCTCAAAACCACTCGATGCAGCATAGGTCGCCCAGGGTTCCCGCGTTGTTGATAGCCTTTGATAGCGCGGTAGTTGATGGAGGTTGAGAAATGATCCCAAACAGTCCAAAGGTTGCGATGGAGCATCACGAGATGATGCGCCAGGAGTCGTTTGCACGCGCAGCCGGTTTGGCCGAAACAAAAGGTGGGCCAAATTGTGGGCCCAAAATCGGCAATTTTAGGCAACTTCCGGCAACTAGCGAAACAGTAGATGAATCTGCCGAATGTGCATTTGACCAAGGATAACCAAAGGCAAATGCACTTAGGGCGACTGCCGGACATTCTGGACAAAATCGAAAAGATAGGCCGGGCAGGACTTGAACCCGCGACCAAGGGATTATGAGTCCCCTGCTCTAACCAACTGAGCTACCGGCCCATGGGCGACTTTGTTAAGTACCATGTTCTATGGAGCATGGGCACTTTGATCAAGCGGTCTTTTTGCATTAGGCAAAAATTTGCCAATTTTGGAGGCATCTTGCCGAACGCCACCAGATATTGGATTTGCCCTACTCATGAATACGAAAGCGGGCTGTCTGAATCGAGAGAGACGTTGATCTGTACGGTTTTCATCTGTGCCCCGGCTTTGCCATCTGTGCTAGAACATGACAGGCAGTATTTCGAACCAAATACAAGCTCAATTGGGGAACTCTCAAGCAAAGGATGGGTGGAGTTCAGCGAGATGTATCCAATTTTGAGGCCCAATCCGTTATGAAATTTGCAAGCTAGGTTTCTTAGCGTTTGGGTTGCGATCGCAGCCAGTCGTGCAGCCGAGTCAGTTGGTCGGTGCCAATTAGGTCGACCCCAGCATCCAGTAGCTCTTGCCACAAATCGGGCGACTCGGGGGTGGCCCAGAAACGCAGCCTCTTTCCTTGTGCTTTTGCTCGAACAACCACTTCGCGCAGTTTATCGCGTTCAGTTTGGGGCATTTCGCCTTGGCCGCGATATCGGAAATGGAGTCGCCAATTGTCGCTGATCAGCGGGTAGAGCGACGGCGGCTTGAGATGGATCAGATCCTCTAGCCTTCCATCGACGCTCACATAGCGTGGGTTACTGCGGGTGATCGCTTCCACTGGGCGGTTTCCACTGACGATCACCGTCACACTACGCTGCTGAAACTTATCATCCTTGGTGACTGATAGCATGTCTGCATACTGGACCAATTGTCGAGCCAGCACAGCATAGGTCGCCTCGGCTGAACTTTTGATGTCAACCAGCAGTGTCAAAGAACAATCGTCAGCCAGGATGCAACCATTCTCTTGGAATCGTTGAAAGAGCGGTTGCAGATATAAACTTTCCAAAGTGCGATCCGGTGACGCTTCACGCAGATGATGAGCCACTAATAACTGATCCTCTACCAAAAAAATATCGGCTTCGATACTAACAAATCCCAGTTCCAGAGCATCAACCAATGGGCGTTCATGTTCATAGTCGTTGTGAGCGTGCGAGTGATGAAGCGGCGGAATACCTTCGGCCGGCAATCGGTTCTCGACTTGGCAGATCATGAAGACGGCCACCGGCATAGCCAATGAGAGTAGCCGCAGACTACTTGCGAAAGTTTTTTTAGTGCAATGGAGATTAAATGTTCTCATCTTGGTTGTTTGTATCGAAATGGTTGTGTTCAAAGCAGTCATTGCTTATTGCTTCTTTTGCTCAGTTGCCTTCCGTTCCCGCATTGATATTGTAGCCAAAAGGCGATTCATGGGGCGACGTAAGCAAAAGATCGTGTGGCTTTTCAAGCCAAATGGGGGCGGGCACTGGGGAAAGATCGTTTTACGGAAAAGTTCGTGGTCAAAAACGAAAAAAGTTTAAAGCTGAACTTCGATTTGCAGTGGCCCCTCGCTTCCCAATCTACGAATTGCTTAAACGAATACCTAGTCATCTTCTTACTCCTCGGTTGCAACGCGATACCCGTACTACCACTGTCGAGTACCATGAGGGATAATGGGTTGGTAGCGACGCAGCAATTCTCATGTAACAGGTTTACCGCTATGCCAAATGAAACCCACTCGAAAACTCGAGTCCATGCGTTTTCCGATGATGTGATGGCTGGTTGCGACGCGGTGGAGCTGGCCGAAATGGTCAAGCGAAAACAGGTAAGCGCTGTTGAGTTGGTGGAGGCGGCTATTGCGCGTTTGGATCGAGTCAACGGGACGTTGAATGCTGTTGAGTTCCCAAGTTTTGATGTGGCACGCGCTCAAGCGGGTCGATCCCTTAGCGGCGTGTTTGCAGGTGTTCCCAGCTTTATCAAAGACAATACTGACATTCAAGGCATGCCTACTCGTCACGGTTCCAGTGCGGTAGTACCGGAAATGGCAAACAGTGATGGAGCCTTTCCCAGGCAGTTTTTGGCACAGGGGTTCAAGCTGCTGGGGAAGACTCGCTTGCAGGAGTTTGGTTTTAATTGCACAACTGAGTTTCAGAGCGCCTCACCAACGAGAAATCCTTGGCATACCGATTATTCTTGCGGGGGTAGTTCAGGCGGTGCGGCAGCACTGGTCGCATCAGGCGTTGTCCCAATAGCACATGCCAATGATGGAGGAGGCTCGATTCGCATTCCGGCTGCTTGCTGTGGACTGGTTGGATTGAAGCCGACTCGCGGCCGCTTGGTGATGCACGAGATGGCCAAGAGCCTACCGGTCAACGTTCTGTGTGATGGCGTAGTGACTCGCACGGTCAGGGATACAGCTCACTTCGTCTACGGAGCTGAAAAGTACTGGCGTAATACTCAGTTGCCAGAAATCGGACTGGTGGAAGGACCTGGTAAGCGGCGACTGAAGATTGCTTGGGTGATGGATTCGCTCAGTAGCAAGCCATGTCCGCAGACGCAAGCAACCGTAGAACAGACGGTGAAAACGCTTGAAGAGATGGGGCACCAGGTGGAGTTGATGGTCGACGTTCCTGTCAAGCCGAGCTTCGTTGATGACTTCCTTGACTACTGGGGCTTCTTGGCTTTTATGACCGCCAAGGTTGGCAAGAAGCAGTTTGGCAGCCGGTTCGATGCAAACCGATTGGACGGTTTCAGCAAGGGCCTGGCAGGGCGATTCAGAAAGCGATTTTGGCGAGTGCCCCTCGCGTTATTCCGATTGAAGAAAACCTGGGGCTTGCATGCCGAAGCGATGAAAAAGTACGATGTCGTACTCACGCCCGTCTTGGGGCATGTCACTCCGAAGCTTGGATACATCAGCCCTGATGTGCCCTATGATCTGCTGTTAGAGCGTCTGATGGGATACGCCAGCTACACACCTCTGAACAATACCAATGGCAGCCCAGCAATATCCTTGCCATTGGGTATGTCTCAGGAGGGACTGCCTATCGCAGTTCAGCTTGCGGCCGGTCATGGCCAAGAACGCACCTTGCTAGAATTGTCTTATGAATTGGAGCAAGCCATTTCCTTTCCGCGCATCGATGCCGATCCCCATGTTTTAACTGGGAAGCTGGTGAAGGAGTCGAAATAGGCTATCAAAAAACACTGAAGTTGTCACATTCCATGCGCCTTGAAACTGATTCCGCTGCAGTTTAGCGACTGGCCAACGACACTCAGCGAGTGCCTGCTATTATCGTCAACGGCATCCGCAGAACGCATCGGTTAGTGACGCTCATGCCGCGAGTCGAGGTTCAATTTTTTCAAAAGTTTCAAGATTTGGCCTTGGCAACTGGAGTATCCTCAACGGCTAGCGTACAATCCTTAAAACTTTGCGGCTGTGCGATCAGCGTTTCACGCTGAGTGTCGTGGGTTCAAAAACTAATCATGTGAAAGGAATGGTGGTATGACAAGTTTGATCTATTTCTGCGCGGTCAAGTTCCGATCGTTGGCTCCTTACCAAGACTGTCTCAAAGCGGTTTTGCTGATTGTTCTGTTCTCCGACGGTGCCACCTGTTTTGCTCTAGATGAAAAAAGTGCGGATCAAGCGGTTGCCGAACCGGCAACTCAGCCTGCTGTGACTGAGGTCATCGAAATCGACTCGGGAAAGTTACGCGGGCATGTTGTTGGTCAGAATCAAGACGTTCAGGTGTTCAAAGGCATTCCGTACGCCAAACCTCCTGTTGGTCAGCTAAGATGGCGTGAGCCGCTGGCCCCCGAGTCGTGGGATGGTGTTCGGGACTGTTTTGAATTTGGCAATGCTTGTCCTCAAAAATCGCAAGCTATGATGAATGCCATTCCTCAAATGGCAATCAACGCACCGCACAGCGAAGATTGTTTGTATCTGAACATTTGGCGTCCTATCAGTGCCAAGACCGAGAAATTGCCGGTCATGGTTTGGATTCACGGAGGTGGTTATACCATGGGGGCGGCCTCTCAACCACTTTATGATGGTGAAAGTTTAGCAAGGACCGGTGTTGTCTTCGTTTCGATCAATTATCGACTTGGAGCCTTTGGATTTATGGCTCGTCCGGCGCTCAGCAAGGAGTCAAGCCGAGGAGTTTCTGGCAACTATGGAATCCTAGATCAGATTGAATCGCTGCGCTGGGTGAAGCGCAATATCGCGTCATTTGGTGGCGATCCACAGCGAGTGATGATTTTTGGTGAGTCGGCAGGCGGAGGATCTGTACTTTGTTTGATGGTTGCACCTGAAGCGAATGGGCTCTTTCATGCCGCCGTAGCGCAGAGCGCACCAGAAATGAGTCTTGCCTCGCTAAGTTCATCAACAGACGCTCGAGTATCGGCAGAGGAGCAGGGACTGGAACTGGTGCAAAAATTTGGTCTACCCCGAAATGCAACTCTCGAGCAAATGCGGCAGTTGGACGCGGAGACTTTGACAAACAGCTCGCCCAACTTGGAAGTTGACACCAAGTTGACTTTGGACATGATCGGGATTTCTTTGCCGATCGCCCCAATCGTCGATGGAGTGGTGATTCCGGCACTGCCAAATGCTATTTTTGCAGCAAACAAAGCCCATAAAGTACCTCTGGTCATTGGTAATACTCGCGATGAGATGACTTTGTTCTTGATGCAGACCCCCTTTCCTAAAGAAGTGGCCCAATACGAGAAAGTGGCTACCGATAATTTTGGTGAATTAAGTTCCGAAGTCCTGGCTGCTTATCCGGCGTCGGATGCAAAAGGAAATCGAAGTGCAGTATTGCAATTAACTGGCGATGTCGTTTTTGGCTCGCAGGCTCGCCATGCGGCTCGGCTTCACGCTCGAAATGGCAATGTGACGTACCGTTACATATTCTCATGTGGATCTAAGCAGTTTCCATTGAACTTGGCCGGAGCCCACCATGGGTGCGAAATACCCTACCTGTTTGGACGTCCAGCCAATCCCAATGAAGCTGACCAACGAACTTCGGAAGTTGTCCAAAGCTACTGGGTCAATCTGGCTCGATCTGGCAATCCCAATGGTCCAGGGCTGCCTGAATGGCCCAAGTACAATTTAGCAAGCGACATTTTGATCGATATTGAGAATGAAGTGACGCTGCGCGAGACTCATCGCAATTTTCAATTAGATACGGTCGACAAATTCCTTGGCAGGCCTGTGCAATAATCATTGGGCAGGTTGTGATAAAAGGAGAAGAAGATGGACGTAGTACCCAGTCTAGCACTTGAACAAAAACGATGTGTGCCCTGTGAAGGAGGAGTTGAAGCGTGTCCACTGGATTCGGCACAAGCTCAATTACGCCATCTAGCCGGTTGGCATTTGACTCACGAAGGTAAACGCATCCGTAAGGACTGGCAACTGAAGAACTTTATGCAGGGAATTGGCCTGTTCCAACGAGTGGCACAGCTAGCGGAATCCGAAGGGCATCATCCCGATCTGCACTTGGAGGGTTATCGACATGTGTGGATCGAGATCTGGACGCATGCCATCGGAGGGCTAAGCGAAAATGACTTTATCCTCGCTGCCAAAATCGACGCTTTACCAGAAGTTGACGCAGCTCGACAACTTTAGGCTAAGGCAACTGTCCGTTTCACTTGCTTTTGCTGGTCCGGCACATTAAAGTGATGTCATGAGTACTGCACCACACAAACAGCCCATTCCAGTCTCTGATTATCTCTCGGGCGAACTGATTGCGGTTCAGAAGCACGAATATGTCGATGGCACGGTCTACGCCATGACCGGCGCAACCACTCGTCATAATCGAATTGCCACGAACGCGACAGGTACTATTTATTCGCAGCTTCGCAAAAACCCCTGCCAAGTGTTCAACTCGGACATGAAGATTCGAGTCCGGCAAAGTCGATCTGTACGATTCTATTACCCAGACTTGTCCGTTGTCTGCCAGCCCAATCCGGATAGCGATCTATTTCAAGACCACCCAGCGGTGATCGTGGAAGTCCTCTCGGACTCGACGCGCCGAGTAGACGAATACGAAAAGCGGGAGGCATATCTGACGATCAACTCACTGAATTGTTATTTGATGCTGGAGCAAGATCGTCCCGCTGCAATCGTCTACCGACGCGGAGAAAACGGATTTCAACGTGAAGACTATGAAGGCCTGGAGACTGTCATCAACTTGGGAGAAATTGGGTGCCAATTGAGTCTTAATGAAGTGTATGACAACGTCACTTTTCCCGAGCCTGATACTGAAGCGAACGTCTGATCGGACGTGTCAATTTCATTACCTTTTGCTTACACCTGAGCGTTGCGAAGCACCTATATGGCGAATCATTCGGCACCTTCTCAGCGTATCTTGTCGCTCGATGCGCTGCGTGGTTTTGACATGTTTTGGATTATCGGTGCGGATGTCCTGGCTGGTTCGGTGCTTGGATTAGTAGGCACGGAGCCTGCAAAAAGACTTGCAAGCCAGTTGCAGCATGTTCCGTGGGAGGGGTTTCATTTCTACGATTTGGTCTTCCCATTGTTCCTTTTTATGGTTGGCTGTTCGCTGCCCTTTTCGCTTGAAAAACACCGACAGAGTCCCTCGGCTGTGTATCTACGTATCACTCGCCGCGTCGCGGCACTTGTGCTATTGGGATTGATCGCCAACGGAATGCTGAGATTCGAATGGGAAAACCTAAGATACCCAGGCGTCTTGCAACGCATCGGCATTTGTTATGGAATCGGAGCGTTATTGTATTTGAAGCTAGACATGAAAGGCCTGACCATCGGCATGATTACCATTCTGCTTGGGTACTGGG
>DAIRSD010000156.1:0-9748 GCA_036804625.1 Aureliella sp.
GTAGATCAAAGGGTGATAAGTGGTGCGGGCACTGTCGCAGGGATTACGCTGCCAAATATATGTTTCGGCGATTTCGATGAAGGGCTGCGAAGATTAAAGCTATCGGCCATCACTGTACGCGGCACCAACGTAGATTTCTCACTGGGAGACGCTGGTTGGCAACAAATGGCTGGTCGCATTCAGAAAGCGATCGATCCCAAAGGGCGCTTTGTACCTTGGCCGTTAAAACAAAGGCTTGTTTGAGTCAGAAAAATCGCATCCGTGCACGGATTTGGTGAAGACTGTCTATGCTCGCGAACAGGTCAGCAGTACATCGCGCTACTGGATTGGATAGCCAGAACACGGGTCATCATTTCGACTGATACAATTGACTTGTGACCACTAGAGTCACTAGAGTGCGCAGTCCGTCACCATCACGACGGACTTGATTCGTAATGGCATCCAAATCGGCGAAATCGGCAAACCCAAGTGGCCTGCCCAGCGCGTAGGTGGATAGCTTGTACACGACTGCAGCCACAAACTGATCTTGACGATGCTCCAACAAATAACGCTTCAAGCCTTCCATACCTGCCAATGTTTGGCGATTGAACAACTCACTGTTAGCGTCCACCGGTTTGCCTTGCACTTCATCTCGCCACTGACCTAATGCGTCGTAGTTTTCGAAAGCGATCCCCCAGGGATCGATCTTAGCATGGCATGATCTGCAAGCCGCCTGATTACGGTGGTCCTCAATACGCTCCTTCAGAGTCATCTTGGCGATTTCTGGATTGGCCAAATCGATTTGCGGCACAGCCGGTGGCGGAGGTGGTGGTGGGTCATTCAGCAAACTTTCCAGTAGCCACTTGCCACGCTTGAGCGGATGCGAATCCGGGTAGTCGGAATTCATAGCCAACAAGCCCGCTTGCGTGAGCAAGCCTCCTCGACGAAAGCTACCATCCAGCGCCACGCGGCGAAAATGATTGCCTGCAACACCGGGTATCCCATAGTGATTGGCAAGCCTTTGATTGGCCATCGTGAAATTCGAATGGATCAACCCCAGCACATTCTCGTTGTTCTTTAGCATCTCATCAAATAGTGCTACTGGCTCACGCTGCATCGCCTCCTTCAACAGCGGATCAAAATGTGGAACATGCTGACTGAAGTTCAAAAAGTCTAGCGGTTCCATATTCAACCACTGATACACAAAATGCTGTGCCAGCCGCCCACTGCGCGGATCATCTAACATTCGCTGCACCTGCTTGGCCAACACGGAGGGCTCGGAAAGCGACGCTGAACTGGCAAGTTCAAGCAGGTGGTCGTCGGGAATACTGGACCATAAAAACAAGGACAGTCGCATCGCCAATTCATAGTCGGTTATCCGACTATCAGGCGAAATGTTGGCATCTGAGGTCTTGCTTGAATCATCCTGTACACCGCTTTCTTGAACTACATACAAAAATTGTGGCGACGCGATTACAGTTGCCAGCACTTCGATTACAGCTTCTTCAAAACTTTCACACTCTGGCAACAAGTCTTCAAACAGTTTCATCTTTTGATCCTGTTCCGCTTCGGAAACGGGGCGTCGCCAGGCTCGTTTCATGAACCCGGAAATGATCTGGCGCGCGTGCTGCAAGCGCCCAGTCGAATTCTCTTTGTCACTGGCATCTCGCTGAGCCGTCTCCACTTCGATCGGAAAAATATTGCGATGCGATGCCGGTGGCCACTGATCGTAGACGGGAGCCAATACCTGCACATAATCGATCAGGATCTCGTCCGGGGAAGCGGAGCTATTGACCAATCGAATATACTCCGAAGGACTGGGCGTCGCCCCCATCGGCCAGGTACTACGAACCGAATTGCGAGGATAAATTTCACCCAGCGGAATGTCCCATTGATAAAATTCAGGTCTTCCTGGAGCAGCCTGGATCAATGCATCAGCTTGGCTAACTCGCAATAACGCCCTTCCTTCGTTGCTAGCCTGCCAACCAAAGTCAAGCTGAAGGCTAGGCGTGCGACCGCTTTCACTTGAAGTTCGCGATGCTCGAACGCGTACTCGCAGCGTTCCTTCGTCTGGTAGTTGATTGCCCAACTCAATATTCAACCAGTTGCCTGCAGGCAAAATCGCCACGTGTTCAACTCCATCCGGCAGTTGAGCCATGTCGGCAATGGGCAGGTTTGCATATTTCGCTCCGGTGTAGTCCCAAGCAGCTAACACGGTCTTACCTGTAGCTATGTCGCGAAAATAGGTTCGCGGGTGCGGCTGCTGGAAACTATCTTCTATTCTCGCTATTTCTTCCTGAAGTTTTATTGGATCGTCCTTCAAATCTTTCTTCATCTTGGCAAGTTGCTGTTCCTGCTTCGGCCACTCCAATTTGGACACGTCCTTCATGGTGATTCCCCAGGTCAACGTCGGGGGCTGAGTGCCTTTGACTGTAGCACGATTTAGTGCCGCTCGCGCTAGGCGGTGCATCGTCTCAAGCTGGCTGACCGAAACGTGCAACGATTGGCGGCTATTCTGAAATCCATCTTCTGAGTTGGCTTC
Organism: Aureliella sp.; assembly: GCA_036804625.1. Lineage (GTDB taxonomy): Bacteria > Planctomycetota > Planctomycetia > Pirellulales > Pirellulaceae > Aureliella. The sequence continues at coordinate 2,522 of DAIRSD010000156.1, forward strand.
GGGCGGCAAGTCTCTGGCGAAATCCCAGGGCAACTTCAGCAAATCCTGCATGGCATAATTGAACTCGTAGCGAGTCAGACGTCGAAAAGTCGAATTACGCTCCGATCGTCGCCGCAAAATGGAAGCCGTGTGCAATTGACTGGATAGCCACTGCACTAACTTCTCACGATCCGCTTCGCTCAACTCGCTCGCATCGGATGGTGGCATTTCGCTTTTGCCAATCACGCCGTAGACCTCGATCCACCAACTTGCGTCCTTGCCGTTTACAAGATCGGGATCTAACGTGTCCAATCGAAAGCCAGCCTCTTGAGTATCAGGACCATGGCAATCTTCACAAGCGTTTTTCAGAATCGGCGCTATATCCGATTCGAATTCTGCCAGATTGAAAACTGGCTGTCGGGCGGTGTGATCGGCACCGGCAAAGTCCTGCGCCCTTGCAATCAGACTGAAGCCTAATGATAGACAAAAAGCAAGCATGCCCCTGATTTTGAATCGATCAGTGCGAAAACACGTGAGCCATAAGTGTTTCATGTTCTCCGCCTAATATAGCTGATAGGGGGCGACTTCTCGTTGCCAGGCTGCTTGATCAAGCTGGCAGCTTCGCAATAGCTCGTCTTCGTTGATTTGGCCATGGCAATATGCCTGAACCAGTTTTCGCAATTGGTCGCTGCCGTACAGGATATCGATGGGAGGCTTGATTTGTTCGTATTCATAGGGAGGCTCCAGCCAACGGAATTCTGGAAAAAGCTTAGCCGCTGTTGCGATCAAGGCTATCGTCATTGTAACTGAGCGGAAAACATCGCGTTCAAGAATTTGCAGATCGAATCCCTCACACGATTGCTTTGAAAACTTGTCAAAAGTGGGTTGAAACCGAGTTAGCAAAAAACGCACACCTTGTATACCAAACGGCTCAAGTGCAGAAAGCCATTGCCGAGCGTCAACGAAGGGTGCGCCAACAACTTCGAACGGTCGGGTGGTTCCGCGCCCTTCGGACAGATTTACGCCTTCTAACAATACTTGGCCTGGGTACACGAGTGCTGTTGATAACGAAGGCATGTTCGGCGAGGGCCAAATCCAGCGAAGCCCGGTTTGATCCATCCACATCCATCGTTGCCACCCGTGCATGGGCACGCAGTGCAAATCTACCTCCAAACGGAACTGAGCCTTGAGCCATTGCGCTAGCTCGGCCATCGTCAATGCGTGACGCACGGGAATCGACGCACCGCCCACAAAGCTAAGATAGTCTGACTGCAGGATCGCTCCCTCGCTCACCAGCCCACCAATGGGATTGGGGCGATCCAGAATCACTACCGACTTGTCTGTTTGGTGGCATGCCTTAAGCACTTCCAGCATTGTCCAGATAAACGTATAGACTCGCGTGCCAACATCCTGCAGGTCTATCACAAAACAATCGATCTGGTCAAGCATCGCATCGGTGGGACATCGTGTTTCGCTGTATAGACTGTAGACAGGAATCCCAAGCGGTTGATAGTAGCCGTGCTGCGTTTCTATCATGTTCGCTTGTTGCTCGCCCCATATTCCATGTTGCGGCGAAAACAGACATTTGAGCTGACCCGGGAACCGATCAGCAATCGCTTCACAAGACAATTTAAAGTTGCTGTCCAACTTTGCTTGATTTAGCAACAAACCGATGCGTGCCCCCCTTATCATCTGAGGTGGCTGCTCAAGAAAAACTTCCAGACCGATTTTTACTTTAGGCTGATTCAAGTTAAAATTCCTTTTGGCTCGCGCGTCCTCGCTGAATCCAACGTCAATCATCTTCGATTTCGAGCGAACTGTCTCGGCCGGAACCTGACAAACTAGTTTCCGAGGTATGGTGATTCATGGCGACTGAATGAGACCGCTTGCGGGGGTAGCCCACTTTTTGTCAGCATTAACAGCACTCATCTCGAAACAAGCGAACGCTAAGGAGGAAGTCGTTATGGCAAATAAGCCGCCTGTAATAGTCACCAAAGGCGGGGTAAAAGTCATAGAGATTATAAATGTCCGAGCTAGTCTTTTCAAATGCTGACATTAGAGAATTCTTATGGCTCCATAAACGCATGCCAGACCGGCAATGTTCCGATAAAGGTGGTATGATTCCCCATACAAGTGAAGATAATGGGGTTGTCATGGCTGGGCCAGGCGTCGTCTTTACACAACAGTTTGCGAACTTAACAGGAAGTCTGAATCGTGCTTCATGCTGTCATCATGGCCGGTGGTACCGGCACTAGGTTTTGGCCCGCAAGCCGTCTAAACAACCCCAAACAGATGCTCAAATTGGTGGGCGATACCACCATGCTTGAGTCAACACGTCAGAGGTTGGTGGGACTAGTATCAGCCGAGCACACGCTGGTGATGACTAGCCGGCACTTAGTGGAGCCGGTTCGCGGACAATTGTTGGATGTGCCACCTGAACATATCGTTGGCGAACCATGCAAGCGAGACACCGCTCCTTGCGTCGCACTGGCTGCCACAATGATTGCTCAGGCCGATCCGGATGCCATCATGCTGGTATTGCCTGCCGATCATGTGATCAATACTACCGCACAATTTCATGACTGCATCCGAAGCGGAATGCGGCTGATCGAAAAGTCTCCCGATCAAATTGTCACCTTTGGTATTCGGCCTACTTATGCGGCTGAATCCTTTGGTTACGTACAACGTGGCCAGCCACTGGCCACTTCAAATATTGCTGGGGCATATCAAGTAGCCTCCTTCCGAGAAAAACCAGATCGGCAGACTGCCGAACAGTATCTGCAATCGGGCAATTACTACTGGAACAGTGGCATCTTTATGTGGCGAGCGAAAACGATCCTGCAAGCGCTCGAGCGATTTGAACCGGATATGATGAAACATATCACTGCTATCTCCAACGCAGTCGGTACGCCAGGATTTGGAGTCACGTTAATGCGCGAGTTCGAAAAAATTCGTGGTGTCTCAATCGATTTTGCCGTCATGGAGCGTTACCATGACGTGGCTGTCATCGAAGCCACGTTTCGCTGGGACGACGTGGGCAGTTGGCAGGCGATTGGTCGCTTGATGTCACCGGACGAACAAGGCAACACGGTACGGGGTAAGTTCTTGCCGATTCAATCTCAACGCATGATTGTCTACGGCGACGAAGAGCATCTTCTAGTCACCATTGGCATGCAGGACATGATCGTAGTCCATACGAAGAATGCCACTCTGGTTGCTCCTAAATCAGAGGAGGAACGAGTTCGCGAAGTCGTCAAGCAACTGCAGCTTAGAAACTGGGAAGAGTTTCTATAGCGCCCGGTCGATGAAATTTTCACGCACATTCCTGCGAATGTGCCACAACAAAAGTGGCAAGCGATATTTCTCAGGCAGCGATTCTCATCCGGCAGCGGCATTCAACCAGCAACTGTCAGCGAGCAGGCGACAGTTTCACTGCACAAACCGTTTGTTTCTCGCAGTGCTGGAGCTTTTCGATCCAAGATTTCTGATCTCATGACCTTGACCGACTCGGGAGCTGAAATCCCCAACCGCACGACTCCACCTCGGATGCTAACCACCTTTATTTCAATTTGATCACCAATGATGATGGTGTCATCCAATTTGCGGCTCAAAACTAACATGGCAGACCTTCTGGCTAATGGAATTTTACGGATCGGAAATTTGCTACAGCGACCAGTCGGTTGATCACTCAGCTTTGCGGGACAGTTCTGGTACACAACTGCGAATTGCGTGCCAATGTCTCGTGATCGCCAATAACCCATTACCCAGATCGCATCGATTTCAAGAAAGTACCAATTTCATGAGGATTGCGGCTAATCTATTGATTTTCGCCATGAAAGTTCCACTGTTCGGACCCATGGAAGTTCTTACAAATTCTGCAATTTCCGCCGAACCTCCGTCTACAAAGAGTCTAGTTTTTGATTTTCCAACAATGCAACTCGCCGTTCTCCAGCGCTGCGTAAACGGAACCGTTTGAATCCATCGCTAGGCCGCTTTTGACAGTAGCTGCTGGCAAATCAACACTCCAGAGGGTAGCTCCGGTCTCAATATCAACCGCTAGCAGCTTTGAATGCTGCGGAGTAGCCTCTTGATGGCCTGCGGCCAGCAGAGCTTGCTGACCAACGACAAGTGCTGTGAATCGATAATTCTCTTGATTCTGCCACAGGAACTTCGGTGGTGCCTCCTTGCCTCGTCGGCGCAAAAACTCACCCGCAATGTCTTTCCTTTGTTGCCCTCGCATTCCTAATGGCCTGTTCGGCTCGAGCGATAACGGGCTAAACTCGCTACCGTCATAGTTAGCATCGAAGGTCAATAGGCGTCCATCTTCAAGTTGATGTTCCAGCGATTCATAACGATTGTAGTTGGGATACCAAGCATAGAACGCCGTCCGATACTGCGACGAAATTTCGTGTCGCGTCTCGTTCAGACACTCAAGGTCAGTCAAGCGAAAGCGCGCCAATTCGTAGATGCCACCACCAGCGAACTGCAGTTCCTCGCCAGCGACTTTCAATTCTCCCTGCAGGCTTATTCCGCTGTCAACCTCTTCGGAAAGCCGTCCAGAAGTGTCGTTGTTCATTTGAGGTTCGCCGGACGTTGCGTCCAGGGCAACGACGTAGGTGCCATCATAGTGAGTGATGCCAGCGGCGGCATAGACTTGGTCGTCCACCACAACCACTCCACCGGCGACCGGCCAACGCGATACAATTTTTCCGTAAACCGAGATGCGACTATCTGTTGGCGAGACTCGGTAGCTCCACAACTTGCGACCAGTTGTCGCTTCCAATGCGTAGACTCGACCGTCAGCACTTCCTACGAAGACTCGATCGTGCGCCACGCTGGGTGGATAAAAGATGGCACCGCCTGTGTAAGTCGTCCATATTATTTGACCGCTTGAATCTAGGGCTCGCACGGCACCCATGCGATCAGCCACAAAAATGAGACCGCCTGCGGCCACTGGGGCGGTGGGCAGGTCGGTAGTCAACAGTTGAGTGGACCAAGCCGTTTGGACCGCGCCGGGCACCCTAACCTCTGAACGCACGCGTCGATCACTGATAGCCGTGGATTCTGACTGCTTAGACAACGGCAGTGGCTTGACCTGCTGCCAGTCCGCAAACTGCACTAACGAATGGCGTGTCGCAGTATCCAAGTCTCGTTGCGGCATGCGCAGCGTTTCCACTGGGCGCAGTCCAATGTTCCCGTATAACGACAATTCACAACCACACATCCATGGTCCCCAGTAAAGGTGCCCGTTGGAAACTAGCACACCGTCCTGACATGGAGGTCTCATCGGAGCAATGTGCCTTGGCGAGACCCCAGCTTGTTCGGTGGCAGCCATGATGCGCACCGTCCCACCCCGCGCGCGAAAGAACACACTGTCAGCACAACCAGTTGCTCGTGTGCAAGCTCGCCGCGCAGGCAGACTGGCAATCTCCTCACCGTTCTCGTAATTCAGCAGCATTCCACGGGTATTCTCGGGGCCTGCCGCATAAATCGCCTCTTTCCGCAACACCAACTGCAGGTTACCCACGTCATTCGTCCATAGCTTGCGTCCATCTTCGGTCGATGCGACCACCATGCGCTCACGCTGTGGACCAGCAAAGAAAATCTGGCTGTCATTACATTTCATGTAGGCTGATGTTGCATAACCGGTTATATAATGCTGAGCCTTCTGATTAGGCCCTATCGCCTCCAACAGGTCCTGGCTGCTATTTTGCCAAACTACCTGACCATTTCTTGCATCGAGGCACAAGAGATACTTCTCTGGACTATAAGCGTAGATGCGATCGTTTTTCATACACACAGCCCGAGCGTCCAAAAACTCCGGATCGCGGTGGTGCCATAAGATCTGCCCACTGCGCCGGTTCATGGCCACCAAAGTACGACCATGACCAAAAGCCGTTCTAGGATCATTGTAGTCATGACCGTCCCACATTCCCCAAGGCCAATGCCCTATTCCAGGCCGATCCGAACGCAGAGTCCGAATTTCAACTTCCAAGTTGCCTACTAATGCAAAGATAGTATCTCCCTGGACGGCCATCCACTTCCAAACCGGGCCGTCCGCGATTTCAGTGGGGACTGTAAATTCTTGACGCACTTCTCCCGTGACCGCATCAAATACTTTGCACGACTGATGGTCGCCCATGTACAAGGCATCGTCTTGAGCCACCATTGTGTTACGATGGATCATAAAGCCTTCCGGCAATGGTCGTCTCCACAAAATCGTGCCATTGTAGGCATTGATGCACAGCAAGGTGTTTAGCATTTCATTCTGGTTCGCCTTGTGCGCGATGTTGCCCATAGCCTTATAAATCCGGCCGCCGGCAACGACCGATTGCTCTGGCATTGGACTGAACTGCGGAAATTCGATAAACTGAGTCTGGAAATCACCTCGAACCAGTTGGTCGTTGGATTGAGTGTTGTTGTCGGGTCCATGATAAGGATGGGTCCAATCGTCCATCCCAGGCGGCTTGGGCTTGATCATCACATGATCCCCCATCCAGGCAAGACCCATGGGCCGAAGCACTCGCAAGACCTCGTCGCGACCAATCATTTTTTGGGCGGCCGAGGACACAATCACTGAATCTGCCAAATTGTGCGACAGAGGAATGGATTCTGGAGGCTGCTGGTCGACAAAGATCCGCTCACCCAACAATTTCTCTCGCTCAGCAGCCTGCCTGACTTTCAATACTAATTCGGGATCTGCCGACTGGAAAAATACCGTCAACTCCCTGGCTTTGGCCACATCGATAACCGTCTGGACCTCGTCGGGACCATTCAGTTCGACCATGGATACAATTCCGCGCTGGTCGGGAATCAAAGACAGAATCTGCTGCACATCATCATTAGACTCAGCAACGCAATACATTGTCAGTAGAAGTGGTAACGTCGAATTACGAATGATTGTTGCCAACACCGGTTGTTCTCCAAAGAAGTAGCTGAGCATTTAACTATTTTCGTTAGCTTTGTAGGTCGGGATTTTGTGACAGTTCCTAATTCTGACTTGTTTCGTGTCAATTGTCAAAAGGCATCTAAACTCGAAAGTGACTTGATTTGCAGGGCAGCATATCCTCGTTACGTAGAGTGCTGTGTTGGATTACAATCTACCTTGCTCGATCGGAACTCTGCTACTGCCTGTTGGTATATTCTACTGGATACTCTGATGAACCGCTGTCAAGATTCAAAATACTCTGCACGTTTTCTTTTGTTGCTGACAGTCAATTGCGGTAGTCGGCTATCACATCGTCTTCC
>DAIRSD010000157.1:0-9710 GCA_036804625.1 Aureliella sp.
TCTTGGCTAGTTCCTTCATAGTTTTGTACGTCGCCGCTTGTTATCTATTTGCCAGTCGAGGTGTGGTTGTGTTTTCTCATGTGAATTGTTCTGATTTCGATCTGTGGAAGCCAGTGTTTTTAGCCTCGGCCACCGGTCCACTGCAACAACAAATGATAGAATGCGTTAAAGTCTGAAGGAAGCCACTGCGATGAAAACCGTTGTTCAAATCTCGTTGGATGTAACCACCCTGGAAGAAGCTCTGGAAACTGCTGAAATGGCGGTGAGGGCTGGCGTCGACTGGTTGGAGGCCGGAACGCCGCTAATTCTTTCGCAAGGACTGAAATGTGTCAGAGAGCTTCGAGCAAGATTCCCTGACACTCCCATCGTTGCCGATCTGAAAACCATGGACGGTGGCTACCTGGAAGCTGAGATGATGGCGAAGGCTGGAGCCAACCATGTGGTGGTCATGGCCCGAGCTCACGAGGAGACGATCAAGGTGGTTTGCAAAGCGGGCCGCGATTACGGAGTCGGCGTCATGGGTGACAATCTGGGCTGCCCCGACATGGTAGTTGGTGCGCGGCAGTTGCAAGACCTTGGCTGCGACTTCATCATTCATCATATCGGCTACGATGAACGCCGAGGCATTGCCGCACGCGGCGAAAAAGCACCCACGCCGCTTGATCAACTGCGAGAAGTGGTAGCGGCGGTTGACATCCCGGTGCAGGCTGTAGGTGGCATGTCGATCGATCAGGCGATCCAGTCACCCAGCCTGGGCGCACCGCTGGTTGTCATTGGTGCTCCACTAGCCATCAACCCAGATCGCTTTGAACGCGCCGGCGGTAACCTTGAAACAGTCTTAAAACAGATCTGTGAAGCCGTTCACGCCTACGGGGACATACCCGTTCGCAAGCCATTCGTACCGATAACAAAAACCTAAGCCTCTCATCCGCACTCATCCATGAAAATCAGTGGCTAAAATTCTCTTCCGAACACTGAGATCAGTATTCAGCCACTGATGAACACTGATTTTCACGGATAGGATGTGGATGCACTGGACCTGATCATGACTGCATTTTCCCTTATGTTGGACCAACCGAATTGAGCACTTCGCTTTGACATCTCAATAATCGCCAAGCAGTATTGGAGAAATGATGACCGCAAATCAACATCGATAGCTGACATTTTCTAATCTGGATTAGTCATTGGCAGAGTCCGAGCGGGTGGCTGCCGCAGACAATTTTACAACGGGGCATCATAGCTTCGCGCAGATCTTAAATCACTTAGCTCTAGCCAACGATATGGTTACGGGAAGAGTGATCCCGCCGAAAATGCCCTTGCTAGTTCGACTGGTCATGCCGTTCATTCGGTCAAAGATTTTGAATGGCCCAGTCAAGCCTGGATTTAAGCTGCCTAAAAAGAGCGAATCGTTTTTCTGGCCCAATAGGTCTCTCAACGTTCAGGACGCCTTGGCTTCATTTCGGCAATCCGTGGATCATTACAAGAAAAATGGGCCGCTGCCCGTACATCCAGTATTTGGTAAAGCCACGCGTGAGCAAATCGATCAAATGAATCTCCGCCACGCCGCCATGCATTTGGGGTTTGTGCATACCCGTTAGATGAATAAGACTTATCGTTTACTGAGTATAGTTACGGTTTAGACCCACACTGGTGGCGACTTACCTGCAATTAGATTATCTGATCGAGCATCAAAACCCTAGTGCATCACGTCCGTGTTAATCCGTGAATATCCGTGGCTAAAACCCTGCTGCGCACATTGTAGCCAACTCTCTTCCACTGATGAACATAGACCTTCTCTGATAGTGATCTGTGCATGGACTAATTGCCTGCAAATCCAATTAGCTTGCAATCGAAATTGGACTTGCATCCAGGCTGCCAAATGGACTAGTTTCTCCAACAACATCGGTGGTGATCTAGCAACAGCGAGATTTGCCCTGCTTCTATTTCAGAAATTGGTAATGTTCTAAGCCTCAGTACATGAACTTCCAGCCACAAAAGTTGATACTTCACAGGTGCTGGCTCAGCATCGTGTTTGTCTTAATACTTGGGCTAGGCTGCCATCGTCCAGGCTATTACCCAGGACAGATGCCACCAAACCCCGGCTACCAGTACCAGCCTGGTTTACAACCCACTGCGGCTGTCCCCTTGGGCCCTCAGTCGGTGTACGCTGGCGGTCAGATGGCACCTCAACTGGTCGAAATGCAGCGGCGTGCACAGGAACTGGATGCAAACAATCGCCAATTAACCACACAGCTTGCGCAAATTCAGCAGCAGGCATCGGTGTATCGCGAGCGAGCTGATTTGTTGGCTCGACAACTTGAAGATGCCAATCGTCAAAATAGTCAGTTGATGGCTACCGCAAACCAGTACGCCGATCAGGCTCGCGGCTTGCAGGCATCGATGAACTCGCGAGGCAGTGCAAGACTAACGGCTAACAACTCGATGATTGGATCTTCGGGAGCGATGCAAATTCCCGGGGCACAAATCCTTCAAGAAGGCTCCATGATTCGCGTTCGAGTCGCCTCGGACCAATTGTTCGCCCCCGGAACGGCTCAGCTTAATCCGATCGCTCTGGCGATTTTGGATCAGTTCTCGATGATCGTCAAGCAGCAATATCCACGGCAGCGTATTGCCGTAGAATCGCACACCGATGCCTGGGGACAAGCACCAGCAGCCAATGTCCAAGTGGCCAACGCTCAAGCGCAATCGGTGATCGATTACTTGTCTCAGCGAAATGGCCTACCGATTCAGCAACTAATTATCGTAGGTCGCGGGCCCAGTTTCCCAATTGCAGACAACAACACTCCGGCAGGTCGAGCCGAAAATCGTCGCATCGAACTGGTGATCACTCCCGATACGTTCTAAGGCTCGGACATACCAACGGGTGCAAACCAACTGCTGCGTGCTGAACTAAGGTGACTAGCTCGAAAACTGTGACAATTGAACTGCAACTTCCTGAAACACTGAATTCCAGTCTCCGTGCGATGGCTGGCGGAATAGCCGGGCGGTTGGATACCAGTGACAGTCTTGACCTGTGATCTGCCAACGCCAGTCCGGTACGCGTCCTAGCAAGATCCAGGTAGGAACACCAAGCCCGCCTGCCAAATGTGCTAGAGCGTTATCTGTGGTTATTATCAAATCCAATTGCCGCATCAACCAAGCGGTTTGTTCAAACGCTCTACCTTCCGGATCAGCAATAGTCATGGCTATCTCATGTCACGGATCGTCTAGCAGTCGGAGTCAAAGACACGTACTCGCTTCCAATTGGCCCGATTACGATCAATGAACTCAGTGTGTCGCGGGTGGATCTGATAAGCGTCGTGAGCCGCGCGATCCTCAAAGACCGTGTGAAGACTCACATGAAAATCACGATCATTGACTGGGCGATTGAGTTCCGGATTCAACCGACCGCAACTGAAATGAACCAGACCTGGATGAGCGTCAAGGTACTGTCGCATGTCGGCCAAAATCGCCTCAATCCGCGCTTCCGAAGCGTCTTCCAGAGTGAAATAAACGATATGCGCCAGTTGTTTTACGGTCATCCGAACTTACCTTTTCTGTAGCTTGAGTCTCTCAGTTGGAAGTGAATTGTAGATCTTGGTACGTATCATATTCTCATGTCGAAGTCTTATTCTGAGTCAGCCATGAGTCCGAAAACAGCGTCGTGTGGTCAGCTATTACCAAGCCGGACCGGAACGACCATCTCCTGACCAGATCGGAGAATTGTAATCTGAATCGTCTCGCCAGGTGTGCGAGTTTCGATCTGCGCCAAGAATTGATCGGCGTTTTCCACTTTCTTTCCGTCTACGGCTAAGATCAGATCCGCAGCAGATAGGTCATAGTATGAATGCTCCACCTGGAATGGTCCCTGCCGCCGCATCTGTTTTACCAGTTGGAAGCCCTGCAATCCGGCTGAATCCGCTGGACCTCCGCGAATGGTATCTACAATCAACAAACCCTGATCGGTTTCATACACGCGAGCGATCCCAATAGTTGCCCGTATTACTTTGCCATGCTGAATCAACTGCATGGCCACGCGCCTGATGGTGCTGGACGGAATCGCAAACCCCACTCCCGCGCTATCACCATCGCTACTGATAATCGCCGTATTCATTCCGATCTGTTGTCCGCGAGTATTAAGCAGCGGGCCGCCCGAGTTACCTTGATTCAGGGTTGCGTCAAGTTGAATCAGTGCACGCATGCTTCGGCCAGTTTTCGAAGGGATCTGGCGATTCAGGCTGGAGATCATCCCCGTAGACATCGTTCGCTCCAAACCAAACGGGTTGCCGATCGCATAGATGCGCTGCCCCACCCTTAGCTCTTCTGAGTCGCCCAGAACTAACGGCTGCAGATACTCTGATGGAGCAGCGATCTTCAGCACCGCGATATCAGTATCGGGGTCCTGCCCAACGATCTCTGCGGGATAGGCCGAGCCGTTAAAAAGGCTGACCGTGATTTTCTTGGCGTCTTCAATGACATGGTAGTTGGTCAACAAGTGTCCTTGCTGATCCAGCACACTACCGCTGCCAGAGCCCTCGCGCAGTTTCAACTGCGAGAAAGACCCTAGGCTAACAGTTTTGGTCGCAATGTGTACTACGCTACGATTGCACTGATCGTAGACGTTCATGCTAACCAGTTCTTCTTGTAGATATATGGCTGCTCCAGGCTGATCGCTTGTGACTGGCTGATCGATCGGCAACGCTTGCAGAACCGGCTGCGCAGATGCCGGACTTTCCAAAAACATCATCCATGACATGCAAGCTAAGGCGCCGACCACTAAGGCGAGCGGCAGTTGCAATTTTAACGTAGCTACCGTCGCCAGACGGTGGTCTTGCTGGTTATCCACCGTCTGGCGACAGCAGCTACATTTCTGCCGCTCGCCTAACGATAGTTCGCACCCCAAATTTCGGACCGATAAGTTGCCGGTAACGTCCATCGCCTGATAAGCCGTTCTGCGTTGATACATACCATTTTCTCCTTGGGCATCAAGTCTCTCACCATACACGAATCTAACGAGACGCTCTGGAAAGCAACAATAGCGATTTTGTCTGGTTTCTACATTTCTAGCAAACGCAAATGCAGTTCGTTTATGCTATAATTCTCACTATCGATTCGAGGTCAAATTGAAAAAGCCAACAACTTTACCGAAAGCGACTGTGAATTTTTCATCCAAGTTGGAACTTCGATACATAGCCAGTCTTTAACTTTGCGGAAATTTGCCGGTGATGCAAGTCGTCCAATTTTCTTTTTTTCTATCGATCTTTTTAGCACTTTCCCAGGCGGTCCGTGCCGAGCAGTCTGCACTGGAGCAAAGCCAACAGATTCAGTTTTTTGAGCAGCGTATTCGCCCGGCTTTGGTTCAGCACTGCATTGAATGCCATAGCCATGAGATAGAGATCTCTGGTGGTCTCGCGCTGGATAGCCTACCCGGCTGGCAAAAAGGTGGCGATAGCGGCCCTGCCATCGTTCCGGGACACCCCAACGATAGCTTGTTGATTCGGGCGATCAGCTATACAGATAGCCATTTGCAGATGCCGCCCGGCGGCAAATTGCCAACTGAAGTCATCGAGGATTTTAAGAAATGGATTGAAGATGGTGCAGTAGACCCAAGAACAGCCTCTCTGAAAGCTGCGGCTAAGATCCAGGGGCTTTCTGTCGAGCAGGCCAGGCAGCATTGGGCATATCGTTCCAGTGCAGAAAACTTGACGCAGGAGTTCAGCCAGGAATTTCCACCCGGACACGGAGTTGACTACTGGATTGATAAGGCTCTCCGCGAAGCTCAGATTCCCAGCTTTCCTGCCGCTGACGCAGCCCAACTTGTCCGCAGGCTCTACTACGACTTATCCGGTCTTCCACCAACATCAAAGCAACTGAACGAGTATCTGCAGGATACACAAACCGATCGCTATCAGCATTTGGTCGACCGCCTGCTAGCATCACCTCAATTTGGAGAAACTGCCGCGCGAGTCTGGATGGACGTGGTGCGCTATGCCGACTCCATCACGCTACGAGGTTTTGTTCTACCACAGGCCTGGCGATATCGCGATTACTTGATTGATTCGTTCAACCAAGATCAATCGTTTCAAACTATGATCATCGAGCAGATAGCCGGAGATTTGTTGATAGCCGATCATCCTGAACTGCGAGCACGTCAGCTTATCGCCACCACTTTTTGGGCCATGGGCAATACAAATCTGGAACAGCAGGATAAGGCTCAATTGGAAATGGATTATTTGGACGAGCAACTAGACGTGCTGGGCAGTGCCTTCCTTGCTCAGACACTCAGTTGTGCTCGGTGTCACGACCACAAGTTCGATCCGATTCCCACCAAGGACTACTATGCGATGGCCGGTATCCTTCGTTCGGCGGTTGGGCTGAAGCACGACAACGTGTCCGCCTGGATCGAACTACCGTTGCCACTTCCGCCAGATCAGCAACAGAAGTTTCAACAATTGCAAAGCCAGCGTGATGAACTCGCACAACAATCTCAGCGACTGAAGCAAGACTTAAAGAAGAGTGAACAACGACCTGACTACATCGCAATCGACCAGCTACCAGGCATCGTGGTCGATAACTCGGATGCCCGCTTGGTCGGCCCATGGACTTCCTCGAAATCTGTAAAACCCATCGTGGGTAGTGACTACATCCATGACAACAATCGTGACAAAGGCCAGAAATCCGTCACCTTTGAACCCGATTCGTTGCCAGCAGGTCAATACGAAGTGCGGCTGGCTTTTCAGGCTGGCAACAATCGGGCCTCTCGGGTCATAGCCATCGTGGCCAGTGCCGACGGCGAAACGGAAGTAGTAATCGACCAACGCAAGCCAGCGCCCGATGCAGGCATCTGGTACAGCCTGGGAAATTTCCGATTTGAGGCTAACGGCCAAGCTTATGTGTTGATCAGCAACGGTCAAACCGATGGCCATGTTGTCTTGGATGCGGTTCAATTCTTGCCGTATGGTGAATCAGTTGAATCCACTACTGGCAACGACAAGGTTCTGCAAGCAGCCCCAGACGAACAGATCCAATCCATACAGCAACAGATCAAACAGTTGGAAAAGCAGATTAGCGATCTGGATTCACAGCTTGAACAGAGACCCAAATACTTGACCGTCCAGGAAACTGGACAGGAAATCGATTTGCCAATACACATTCGCGGCAGCGTACACAGCTTGGGTCCGGTTGCGGCTCGAGGTTTTCTTACCGCAGTATCACCAGCAAAAGATGTCTCTGATGCCCCTAACCGCTTGGGACTGGCAAAATGGATTGCCAACCAGCAAAATCCGTTGACAGCTCGCGTCTATGTCAATCGAATTTGGTCATGGCTGATGCAGCAAGGAATTGTCTCAAGTCAGAATAATTTCGGGACCACTGGATCGCTACCCACACACCCAGAGCTTCTAGATTGGCTAACGGAACGGTTCGTTCAATCCGATTGGTCTACCAAATCGCTAATTCGAGAAGTGGTGCTATCGTCTGCCTACCAACGTTCGCTGTCGGGTGAGGCTGAAGCGCAAATGGCCAAGGATCCGGACAATTCACTGTACTGGAGGGGAACCAGCAAGCGTTTACCGGTAGAATCCTTGAGAGACGCCATGCTTTTGGTTAGTGGAGAACTGGATTTGGCAATGGGTGGATCGTTGATTAGTGCTGGAACGAAGAACGATTATAACTATGCTCACCAGTCGAACCGAAGAAGCATCTATCAACCGGTCTTCCGAAACAGTTTGCCCGATCTGTACGAAGCGTATGACTTTGCCGACCCCAGCACCTCAGTTGGCCAGCGAACTCGTAGCACCGTAGCGCCTCAAGCAATGGTCATGACCAATCATCCCTGGGTGATGGCTCGCTCGCAGGTAGCGGCCAAGAAATACGCAGTACTAACTGAACAGCTTGGTTTGGAACAGACATTGGAAAAGTTGTTTTGGGATTGTTACGGTCGGTCACCGACAGACGGAGAATGGACAGCTTGTCGAGAGTTTTTTGCCGCCAACACGGCCAGCGAAGGTTTGCTGAAGGATAAGTTCAAGCAGTTGATTCAAGTGATTTTTGGAACAATTGATTTTCGCTACTTGGAGTAGGCATGATGATGCAAGACAGTTCGATCAGCAGCACCGGGAATCATCTGACGGGCTCCAAGCAAGATTGCAGACTGCGCCGAACCTGGTTGCAGCAATCCGCGTGCGGCTTTGGTGCATTAGCTTTATCGGCTCTTAATCAAACATCTCTAAGTCGTGTGTGCGCAGATCATGACCTCGGTCAGACTCATCACACTCCGCGAGCCAAGCGCATTATCTTTTTGTTCATGCAGGGCGGGGTCAGTCAAGTGGACACTTTTGACTACAAGCCACTGTTAACTCAGCGCAATGGAGAGCAGTTTGTTTTTACCGATGCAAGACAACTCGCCAAGACAGGCAAGGCCACCCAGCAGCGCATCCTCCAATCACCCTGGGCATTCCAACCTTATGGTCAATCTGGCCGAATGGTCTCGCAGCTCTTCCCCGAGGTTGCCGGGCAGATCGATGAATTAACGCTGTTACACGGCATGCACACCGAAGGCGTGGCTCACGGACCGGCAACTTTGTTCCTGCATTGCGGAGCGACCAATTTTATCAGACCATCATTTGGCTCCTGGGTCTTGTACGGATTGGGAAGTCAAAACGACAATTTGCCGGGATTTATTTCCATAGCTCCGTCACTTGGAAACGGTGGCCCGCGAAATTTTGGCAGCGCTTTTTTGCCAGCCAAATTTCAGGGAACTCGTGTTGGGGCTGCCGATGGCGATGAGCTGGGCATCCAAAGCCTATTGCCAATGGCTGGCACGCCGGCGGAGCAAATTGCCAGTCGTCGCATGCTACTTCATCGACTTAATACTGAACAACTTGACAGGCGATCCAGGCCAGATAGCGAACTTGACGCAGTTCTAGAATCCTACGAACTAGCGTGGAGAATGCAGCAGGTTGCGCCCGATTTGTTAGACCTATCCAAGGAAAGCGCCGAGACACATGAGTTGTATGGGCTGAACCAACCTGCCACGAGCCGGTTTGCAGGGCGATGCCTACTGGCTCGCCGACTATGCGAGGCGGGAGTGCGCTTTGTTCAGGTCAACTACGGCGACAATTCTGCTAATCCTGCCTGGGATCAGCATTCCAATATTAAAAAGCACGCGGACCATGCTTTAGCCGTCGATCGCCCTATCGCTGGGCTGCTGATCGACTTGAAGCGACGTGGTCTTCTGCAAGATACCATCGTATGGTGGGGCAGTGAATTCGGACGCACCCCTTACGCTCAGGATAACGGTACAGGTCGGGATCATAACCCGGTTGGTTTTACTGTTTGGCTGGCTGGCGGTGGATTTCAGCCGGGCCTATCTTATGGACAAACCGACGAATTTGGAAGCCAAGCCATTGATGGCAAGATGCACGTTCATGATCTGCATGCAACGTTGTTACATCAATTGGGTTTGGACCATAAACGCTTGACCTACAAACATTCCGGCCGCGATTTTCGCTTGACTGACGTTCACGGTCGCGTCGTTCCAGAAATTCTTTCGAAGCCTGGTGTTTAAGATGAATAACCTTGGTTTCGATTTGGCCGAACTTTCAAGACCCGACCAGATCATTCGCATCCCCGCAGAATTGGATGTCCCGATCACTGCGCGGGTCCGCGCAATCCTGGACACTCCGCCTATGCAACGATTGCGAGAGATC
>DAIRSD010000158.1:0-9691 GCA_036804625.1 Aureliella sp.
CCTTTGCATCTAGACTGCAATTCCCAGATTGTGGGTTCGCTGGTATTTTTTATTGTCCGTTTGCCTAAAATGGACGGCCTATCGGGTCTCGCAAGGCCTGAGCGCCTGGGAACTGGTAATGCTATTTTTTATTGTTGATGGTCACGCCAGGCCAGTCATCGGTACGAAACGGTGTCAGAGGCAATCCAGCGCGGCTGTACATATTGCACTTGGGATTGTCGGCCCAACCATATCGAACCGCTTGTGGGTTGGGAATCTGCGAATGAAAAACTTCGATCCGATGATCCGAAAGAACATTTGCCGTGGCCCAGACAAACTTCTTGTCTTCACCTGCGATGGCAAAGCCAACAGGTTCAGATACGTCGAAGGGACGCCAGCCACCGCTGGTATGCGAGAAGGTCAGCACGATTTTGTTACCTTGTTTTTCCATGGATTGGAAACGCGGACTTTGAGCAGCGATGTCTACTGAGTAATCGTTGGCCAGGGCCAGACGAGCCAGTCGCTTACCAACATCCGATTTGTTTTGCGGGTGGATGTCTTTGCCTTCGCCGATATCGATAATCACCGCCTGACCTGTCTTGGGTAAGCGGTCCTGAGTCATGGTTTGTGCCTCACGGAGTTCGGCCCAGTCACTTTCCATAGGGTCGGCGCTCTCTGGCTTGAAGTCGGCCAGTTGAACCCAGTAGAACGGGAAGTCGCCTTGTCCCCATTCCTGTCTCCAACTGGCGATCATCAGTGGGAAAAGATCACGGTACTGATACGCTCTGGAGGCGTTGGATTCACCCTGATACCAAATCGCACCACGAATTCCATATCCCAAATGACTCTTAAGTACTCCGTTATAGATGTTGCCAGGTCGGTGGTTGCCCAGCAATCGCCCTTGTAAGCCCGAGCGTTTCTTTTTGACTTCGTCTGTTTGCGAATTCTCATTAGCCGATAGTTCGTCTGCTTCGCGAGCGAGCGCGTC
This sequence comes from Aureliella sp., assembly GCA_036804625.1. Lineage (GTDB taxonomy): Bacteria > Planctomycetota > Planctomycetia > Pirellulales > Pirellulaceae > Aureliella. The sequence goes on from DAIRSD010000158.1 coordinate 968, forward strand.
CCAATGTGCCAACAGTTCGTCATAACCTCCTGCGCTTTGCAATGTGTTGCGACTGATCCATGCTTCGCAGGCAGAACCTCCCCACGCGTTGTTGATCATTCCGATGGGAACATCCAGGGCTAGATGGAGTTGCCGCGCGAAACTGTAGCCCACTGCTGAAAACGACAACACGCTTTCAGGAGAACAAACCTGCCATTTCGATTTGGGATGTTCCCAAATCGGTTCTTGCGATCCAACTTGAGGAAAGTTGATCATTCGGATGTTGGGAAATTTTGCGGTAAGCTTCTCTAGATCTGGGTCGCTAGATTGTTGGACATTCCACTGCATGTTGGACTGACCCGAGCAGATCCAAACTTCACCCACCAGCACATCCGCTATCTTGATCGTATTGGAAGCCGACACGGTTAGCTCGTGGGGACCTCCGGCGGTCAGAGGTTGCAATTTGACGTGCCAGTCGCCGTTGGCATCGGCCGTAGTGGAATGCTTCTGATCGGCAATAGTAACAGTTATCAGTTCGTTAGCGCTAGCGCGTCCCCAGACCTTGTTTTCCTGTTGCTGTTGAAGGACCATATGATCGCTAAAGACATTTGGCAATCGTACCTGTGCATGAATCGGCAGAGTGCCCAAAGTACAAAATGCTAACGCTAGACCTAGCCAGCCCTTCAGTTGGTTGCCAATGTTCATCGAATGTTCCTTGCTTGAAGAAGTCTAAGGGGGAGTCGAAAGTTCGGAAGGAAATTGTAGCAGCATTGTCTTGCGGAACGAAGTAGCCCATTTGAGCAAATCTTATCGGACCCCATTTTCGTCCGAAGCATTACCTGCGTAGCGGGCCGTAGTCAGGTGGTTGTTTTACGATAAAATCCAGGGCTTTCGTACGCTGCCAGCACCATGGTCATATCGTAGCTAGTCCACTGGTAGCGTGGTGTGTCCTTACCGACTAAATCGCTTAGAACTATGTCCCAATCGACAACAACTTGTGTCAACAGCAGCCAACAACACCGAGATCAGGCACCTGAAATTTTGCAGTTTGCCGTAATCACGGTCAGCGATACCCGCACCATTGAGACCGATCGTAGCGGGCAATTGATCGTGGAGCAGATGTCGGGAAAGGGGCACCGCATGTTGGGACGCGACATAGTGCCTGACGAGCCGGATAGGATTGTGGCAGCAATCGATCGGCTGAGGTGCCATCGGGAATTGGACGTCATTCTGGTGACCGGCGGAACCGGGCTATCGCCACGTGATCGAACCCCGGAAGCGGTTGCACCACTGTTGGATTTGGAGATACCAGGATTCGGCGAGCTGTTCAGGTACCTGAGCTACCTTGAAATTGGTGCCGCCGCTATGTTAAGCCGTGCTCTGGCCGGACGTGCGGGGCATCAATTGATTTTTTGCTTGCCCGGATCCACGGCTGCTGTTCGCTTGGCACTTGAAAAGTTATTGCTGCCCGAGTTGCCTCACCTCGTTTTTCACGCGCGCAATCCTTGAACGGCTGCTTGTAGGCATCGCGAGTATGCTTTATCGCTCAATACGCACCTAGCGGGTGGGGCGATTGGAGCATGCGACATTTTGTATTCAGTAATCAGTTGTGAATCGCCGATACGACTTGCAGGTTAGCTACGCAAGTGCAGCACTCACGGATTGCTTTATTTTTTCAATTCCAGTTTTTGCAACCTGATCTGCGGGCAGTTGCCAGTAGTCTTGATTAAACAGCTCTCAGCTCAGAACGCCTCGAAACCCGCCGCTTACCAGACTTTTCAGGATGCTGGCCAGCGGTGCCACACCATCGCCCGGATAGACGCGGTCTTTATCGGAGATCGCCGCCCGATCGGGTACGGCGGGATAGTCATTGATGTGCAGGCAGGGCATTTGGCTGGCTGGGATCAGTCCCACGTTGGCAAAATCGTTGCCACCTTTGTACAAATGATAAACGTCCAGCAGCAAACTTGCATCGCTGTGATTGGAAGCGGCAGCGACATATAAGACTTCGGCAAGCGTACTCAGATTGTGAGAAAAGCCCCAAAGCTCTAGCATGGGGACCACGCCGCATTGTTGTCCTACTTCTAGGAGTTCACGATATCGCTGCGCGGCCTGATCCAAGTTGATTTTGGGAGCATTGGTCGCGCCTACCGGTGGAGCAGCAATCCTTTGGCCACCCAGAGCACTGACCGACTGCATGTCACGGCGACATTGTTCCAACGCGGCGGCCCGTTCTCCAGTGTCCTCGGCAATCCATTTGCCAAAGGCGATAGCGCTTTCCAGTCGCAGGCCAAGGTCGCTCATTTCTTTGCGCAGATCCTTTAATTGGCCGCCTTCCGAAACGAACTTTTCAATATCTCGGAGCCATAATTCCACTCCGTCGTAGCCTGCGTCGGCAGCGATCTTCAGTTGTTGGCGAATCGGTATCTTGCTGCCATTGATCGTACTGGTGTTTAAGCAGTATCTGAGAGAATCCATTGCACTATGATCCTGGCCAGCGTAACCGGTCTGGCTCAGCAGACCACTGACACCTGCCGAAGCTGCGGTAATTAATGGCAGCCCTACAACGGAGCGACGGTTCAGGCGGCCTAGCGAGTTGGAGCGGGCGGAGGCGTCACGTGGTAGCATAAGTGAGACTGTACTGATTGGGTGGAGCGTTTGGGTGAGCGACGTTGCTGGCCGAGTATCATTAGGGCGTAGAGTCCCGTGGGAAGGGCAGTTTTGGGGCTAGACCACTCTTGCAGCTTGGGCCGAATGCTGTAGTTTACAGGGCTTGAACTGTTCTATCAAAGCCCCCGGGGCTTGATTTGTTGGTCGAGTTTTGTCGTTGCTGTAGGTTCTTTGCCGCTTTAGCTTGGGGAATCCCATGGTCCATTTTGGTCAAGTTGCTAGGTGCCAGATTTTAGCGGTATTCGATATCTCCGTTATTGGCATCCTGCGTCGTGTGGGAATTTCTTCAGCGGTCATCGGATGTGCCTTGCTGCTTGTGGATACTCGAGCCACTTGGGCCGCACTGTCGGACACTGAGCTTCAAGAGCCAGATAATGTGGCGTTATCCATAGCTAGTTCGGAAGCTCAAAGCGATGCAAGTTCACCGGCCCACCAACCGGAGCCAACTGAGTCGGCATCGCCAGCGGTTGGACTTGATCAGTGGATTGACGCAAAGTTTCGGCCAGTTGCCGATGCATTTGGAAGGATCGTCTTTTTTGAACTGCCCAAGATGGGCCCTGTTCCCGGTGTGCCCGTCGTCATACTGATTTTGGTAGGCGGTGCCATCTACTTCACGCTTTACTTTGGTTTCGCCAACATTCGATACTTTCCGTTGGCGATTCGCGTTGTTCGAGGTCGCTATCGCGTTACGGAGGAGAAGGATGCGCCGGAGATCAAGCACGTAGAGTTACACGAGGTTGACGGGGACTTGGTTGATACGATTCGTGACGAGCATATTCATGGCGAGGTGAGTCATTTTCAGGCATTGGCTACGGCAGTGTCCGGTACCGTTGGTTTGGGAAACATCGGTGGAGTGGCCGTTGCCATTGCGCTTGGCGGTCCAGGAGCTACCTTTTGGATGATCGTTTGTGGGCTTTTGGCCATGTCGACCAAATTTGTGGAGTGTACTTTAGGTGTTAAGTATCGCGACATCGAAGCGGACGGAACTGTGCATGGTGGTCCGACCTATTATTTGACCAAAGGTCTTGCCGAAATTGGGCTGGCCCCTTTGGGTAAGGTGCTCGGCTGGCTGTTTGCAGTTCTGTGCGTTGGCGGATCGTTAGGCGGCGGCAACATGTTTCAGGCCAATCAGGCCACGGCTCAGATACAGTCTTTGATCGGAGTCAGTTCCTCGCAGTCCGAGTGGGCACGGTCCAGTGGATTTCTGATAGGCCTTGTCATGGCGATCATCGTGGGTGTGATCATCATTGGAGGAATCAAGAGAATCGCGAACTTTACCGATAAGATTGTACCGCTGATGACAGCAATCTATGTAATTGCATGTCTATTGATCGTCACCATGAATGCCCAGCGAGTGCCTGATGCTGTGTCGCAGATATTTCAGGGAGCCTTCTCGTTGGAGGCTGGCATCGGCGGGTTGATCGGAGTCATTTTGGTTGGGTTCAAGCGAGCCGTCTTCTCGAACGAAGCGGGGGCAGGCTCCGCTTCGATTGCTCATTCCGCTGTTAGGACTCGCTATCCGGCGTCAGAAGGCGTCGTGGCACTGATGGAACCTTTCTTGGATACGGTCATCATCTGCACACTTACAGCGATGGTGATCGTGTTGTTCAACGTGGACGGTGCTTTTCACTACAGCGATGTGGTTGGAGGTCAAGTCGTTTTAGCCGAGAGCGGCCAGCGTGTGGGAGGGGTGGATCTCACGTCCATGGCATTTGAAGCTGCATTGCCGAATTTCCGCTATGTTTTGACTGTAGCTGTGATCCTGTTTGCAGTGTCAACGATGATTTCTTGGTCCTATTATGGATTGACTTCATGGAAAGTGATTTTTGGGCGCGGTCGTTGGTCGGATGTTTCGTACAAATTGATGTTTTGTCTGTTTATCGTGATCGGTTCAGCATCTTCGTTGCAAGCGGTCGTGGATTTCTCGGATGCTATGATATTTGCGTTGGTCTTCCCGAATATGTTGGGATTGATTCTACTGGCTAGCCGAGTTCGCGGAGAGCTGAACCGGTTCTTAATTGCGATTGGTGAAAAGCGCCAATCGTCTTAATTTTTTTGGAAAGAGTGTGGGTAAAATGAGTGAAGAAGCCAATTTGATTAACTTGACGCGCTGCCTGTTGGAAAGCATCATAACGGGAAACTGGGAGGCATACAGTGAGCTGTGCGATCCCAGTATTACCTGTTTTGAGCCGGAGGCAAAAGGCAATTTAGTGGAAGGCATGGACTTCCATCGATTCTATTTTGACCTTGGGCACAAAGGGGCTAAATTGCAAGCGACTTTGGTGCGTCCCCATGTGCGGTTGCTTGGCGATACGGCAGTTGTCTCTTATGTCAGGCTAACGCAGGTTGCCGATTCAACCAGCGGTGCGGTCGTTACCAAGTCGGCCGAAGAGACTCGGGTTTGGCAAAAGTTCAATGGCGATTGGAAGCACGTGCATTTTCATCGTAGTGTGGTTGGGTAAATCTGCAATTTTTCACTCCCAAGCCTTGTCGCGTAAAGGAACGACATGAAAAAAGGTCTTAGTGTCAGTGTTTCCCGAATATACTGGTGTTTGGCTGCGTGCGGCCTGTGGTTGTATGTAGGGCAGTCATGGTCGGTCGCTCAGCCGCCTGTTGGTCAAGTTGAAACGGCTGCGGTGGCGCAGGAGATTCCCTCGCTGGGGAGCGTTAGCCACGTCGAACTGATCAAGGACGGTTTTAAGTTCTTGGAAGGACCTGCCAAAACTCCCGATGGAAATCTTTTCTTCACGGATATTCCGGCTGAGACCATTTTCGTGTTAACGAGTGCAGGTCAAATCGAAGCGTATCTCAAGCCGTCGGGTTTTGCCAACGGATTGATGTATGCTGGTGACGGCCAATTGCTGGTTTGCCAAATGGCTGGCCAATTGTCTAGGATTGATTTGGCCAGCAAGCAAGTCACGGTGCTTGCCGATCAGTACGGCGGGGCCAGGCTGAACGCCCCCAACGACTTAGTAATCGATAAACAAGGTGGTATCTATTTCACCGATCCTCGTTATCGTGCTCCCGATCCTTGGCCACAGACCGTGGAAGCTTTTTACTATCGTGCAGCCGATGGCACGGTTACTCGATTGGGATCTGGCCTCAAGGCCCCCAACGGAATTGCATTGGCACCAGACGAGAAAACGTTGTACGTAATTCCATCCATGCAGTCGGAGATGATGGCCTATCCGATCGACAGTCCAGGCATGATTGGTGAAGGTCGGGTCTTTTGCCAATTGCAGCAGGTGGGAGAGGAAACCGCTGGAGGCGGCGATGGTCTGGCGGTTGACGTTAAGGGAAATCTGTACATCACGTCGGCTGCTGGCATCCAGGTCTACTCCGCTGCTGGCGAATTGCTGGGGATCATTAAAGTGCCTCAGCAACCGGCCAACTGCGCGTTTGGCGGAATGGACAACAAGGTCTTGTACATCACCGCTCGTACCGGGCTATATCGTTGCAATATGCCGATTCCTGGACACTTGCATCGCGATAAGTAGGAGGTTCGATGCACGCGAAGACCAGGACGTTTCGGATTGTCTACACAATTGCAGTCGTCTGGCTGATAACGTGCTTTGTTCCCTTCGACTTCTACATGAATCACAGTCGTCTGTTTGCTCAAATAGGTAGCCCGAATCTTCCGCTAACGATTGCCGAAGCATCTCAGTTCAGAGACGTTCCAAGTCGCCAGCAGCTTCGGCAGTACTTGATGTTGCTGGATTCCGCTTGGGACAATGCTCAGGTTCAATTTTTAGGAAAATCATTAGACGGTCACGCGATTGAAGCTTTGGTTGTCGGTGATCTTCCCGACCCGGATTCGGGAGAGCAGGAGCGACCGCTGTGCGTTTTTGTGGTTGGTGGCATGCACCCGACTGAGGCAATCGCAAGCCAAGCTGCCTTGGCGGTAGTACGAGATCTATTGAGGGACGAGAGCAATGGTTGGCTAAAGTCGCTGCGCCTGGTGATGCTGCCAAGTTTGAATCCAGATCAACACATCATTTTGCAACAGCCAGCAAAAGGTGAGGGTCCTATCTGTCTGGAATCTCAGACTCCGGTCGACGGGTATCGTTACAGCCCGTTAGGCTTGGATCTTAATCGTGATTATCTGAAATTGGAGTCGCCCGAGATTCGAAGTTTCGTCTCGGCGATGGATCGTTTTCGGGCAGATGTGGTTATCGACTTGCAAGCTGGGACCGGAGTCCAACACGGTTATTATTTAACCTACGATATCTCGCACCACCCGGCAAAGGACATTCGGCTTGATCAATATCTGCGTGGGCAACTTCTGCCCGAGGTGACCGGACGCTTAGCACGCTTGAACCTACCGGTGTTCTACACGGGACAATTCGATCAGGTTGATCAGGCTCGAATTCGCTGGCTGTCGGTAGATCAGCGTCCTGGTAGCCTCTCGCAGTATCTGACATTGAGAGGCAGGATAGGCATAGTGTGTCAGGCTAATCCGCAGGCTTCTGCTGAATCTCGCTTTGTCGCAACGACGGCCTTCTTGCGGGAAACGTTCCGCCGGTTGGCGCTAGACAAAGACCACCTGCGACCGCTACTGGTTGCCGCACAAAACGGTTCGAAGCCCGGCGAATCGATACCGTTGACGGGAATGCGGGAAAAAGCGGAAGATGTGGTGCGAGTCTTAGCCACGATTGACACGCCAGATGCGAAAGTTGTCAGCGAGTCAAAGAGTAATGGCCAGAGTGACCAGCGGTCTGACGTAGCAACGGTTCAGGAATTGCGTGTCCAGTTATGGAATCAAACTAGTATAAAGTCTTCAGTTGTATTGCCTGTGGCTTACGCTATTCCACTAAGGAACAGTTGGTTGGTGTCACGACTGGAAAGTCATGGAGTTCCGGTGAAGCAATTGAAAAATTCCACTGAAGTACAGGCGGAAACTGCAATCGTGCAAGAGTTGAAGTCGCTGCCGATTGAATTAGGACGGACGGGACGAAATCTGATTGTCCAGTGGCAGAAGTCTGTAGAAACACTTGCTGCTGGAACGTTTCTCCTTCAAACCAGCGGTCCTTGGGGGCGGCTGATTGCGCAGTTGCTCGAGCCCGAATCGGATGAATGCTTGGCAAGCTGGGGGTACTTCGATCCTTACCTGAAACAGGGTGAGCGGTATCCGGTTGTTCGTCTGAATCAAATGCCCGATTCTGTGCGGCCCGTTGGAAAGGTGCCCTCGGGTGAGGAGCTGAGTTTGCAGAATATTTTTGAGCCAGAATCGGCTCTCAAAATAGCTGGCCAGCATTCTTTGAATGCTGTGGCCTGGATCGAATCGAGTTCGGATGATGAATACGCCGTCGAGCGAGACAAGCGCTGGGTGGCCATTAGCGCCAGATCAGGACAGGTTCGAGAGTTGGTCGAAATGAAGCAACTGGTCGACCGTCTAATGAAGATCGATCCTACGGCGGAAGAGAAAGCCTGGAGTGCAGTTCGCCGCACTAAGTTCTGGCTAAATTCTCATAGATACGTTCCCCTATTGCTACTGGATCGACTTTATGTCTATGACCGTACTTCCAACCAATTGCACGATCTGGGGGCGTGGAAAAGCGGTCAGGATGAGAACGTATTACTTGTCAGCCCCAGTCCAGTTAGTGATCAGGTAGCACTGGTACGCGACAATGATCTGTGGCTTCTAGATTGTAACTCAAAACAAATTAAGCGATTGACGCACGATGGTTCTAATGTTCGGCTTAACGGAATCCTGGACTGGGTCTACCAAGAGGAACTGTACGGACGCGGAAATTTTACCGGGCATTGGTGGAGTCCTGATGGTCGTTATCTTGCCTACTTGCAGATAGATCAGTCACAGGTGCCGGAATATCTGATTGTTAATGGCGACGGTGTTTCGCAGACGATCGAACGGACGCGATATCCCAAGGCCGGGCAACCTATGGCTTCTGTGGCGGTACGAGTGATCGATATCGATGCCGGTAATGATCGACAAATCGATCTGGGGGACTGGCCCGCTAACGATCGATTGATTGGTCGCGTGAGCTGGTCACCCCAAAATCAATTGGTGTTGCAGGTACTCAATCGTGTGCAATACCGGCAGGAGTTGTTGTTGAT
>DAIRSD010000159.1:0-9673 GCA_036804625.1 Aureliella sp.
GTATTCAATGCTCACCTGGTCTTCTGCCAGTTTGTGTTCTCTCGCCGTCCTGACCATCTTTTGGAACGTTTCCGCTGACCGTGTTCTGCTGACCAGTCTGCTTACAGCGCTAGCCTGTTGGTGGTTATGCCACGGCTGGTCGAACCGATTGCACGTTACCTTGCTTGCTGGCTGGGTATGCGCTCTGATAGCCGTTGGACTGAGTATTGAACCAACACTGTTTGCAACACGACCACTGCTAAACTCAACGGACTGGTTCACATTGCCGCGAATCGGTTCCATCAGTTTGACGTGCCTGCTGGCCGGTGGACTGATTCTATTGCTGAAGCGATCGGCCTGGCGTCAAGGCCCGCCTGCCGACAAGCACACGATACTGGGCTGGTCCGCTCCCGACGCCAGCCAATTGTTGAGCATGGGACTTGTGGCTTCCGGTGTAGGTTTAGTCGGCAGCATGGGTTTGACGGTTTTGGCAAGCCTTGTGCCGTGGAGCCAGCCAGCTTATGGTGGAAACTGGGCACCCATTCTGCTGATAATTTTTGGTACAGCAACGCTAAGCGCAGGTTTGCTGCTTCCCAAGTGGCTTCCATCTCCAACTGAACAATCGCTTCAACCGCAGTCCGGACGGTCTTTGACAAAAGTCTCGCTGACGGCATTCAATGGCGCGACCATTTCGACGACCGCAGTCCTGGTTGCTCAATTGGTCTTGTTGCTAGGTGTTGTGCGTTTTTGCCAAACTGGCATCGCAATTCCTGACTGGCTGGCCAGCCTTAGACCATGGAGATCGTGGGCGATCGGAACAGGTATCTTGGCCTTGATCTGGTCCGGACTGGCTGGATGCTTGCGATGGAGTTGGAAAACGACAGATCAGCCTGGAGAATGGTTCTATCAAAGTCATGCTCGGCTTTTGTGCATAGGCGCTATTGGTTTAGCTTGGCTGACTGGTTTGGCTTGGTGGACACACATGGACCATTGGACCATGGCCAGCCGGCTGGGATGGCAAATTCCAGTAACATGGATGCTTTCGTTTTGTGCCCTCAGGCGAACCAATTGGCGAGAGCTTTCGATTCTTAGTCTATTGGTCTGGTTAGCAACCTGCTTAATCGTATACGGAAACAGCAATCTCTGGTGGACTCGCCTGGGGGCCTCAGCCAGTTGCGGTCTGATCGTTTTTGTGCTGCTAGCTGCCCTGGCGACCTACGAACTTGCAATACTGTGTCTGCCGAACAAATTTCATTGGATCGGCGGTGGTCCACGATGGGCAGAGGGGGCTGCCTTGCATGGACTGTGGCCGGTCTACATTCTATTTCTTGCCATTGCGTCCACGATCATCTTGGGAACCAGTCTTACAGATGCTTCCGCTCAATTTAGCCAAGATGGATTTTGGTTACCGCAGGTTACCTGGCTGCGATCGGCTATTAGTTTGCTGGCGCTTAGTAGCCTTACCGCCTTCACCTTGTGGTGGAACGCTCAGCGGTCAAGTTCCGTCGTTGGATGGTTAATCACTGTGCCTATCGGCTTAGCAGGAATTGTCAGTTGCCATGCGCCAGTGCCTTACCCGATTCCGGTCTTTCTTTGGTTGCTGGCCGCTTATGTGATTGTGAGCGAAGTATTACTGGCAAGCAAAATTCACATGCTTCTGTTGCGAGTAGTCAGAAGGGGCAACCAGCCTTCCATTTCCCAAGCAGCGGTCGAGCAAGCCATTCGGAGTCATGCTACAGAGCGTAGCTGGTTCCACAGGACATGGTTGGCGAGCCTGGGAACTATCATAGCGACCACTGCGCTGCTGTGGGTAAATCACTGGATCGGTGGCTTGCCTGATGTATTGAGCCCACAGGTTGCCCAGCCGTCCTCGTGGACTGACCTGATGCAGAATTTTCTTTGTCTGTGGCTTTGGTCTGGTCCAGTGCTAACAGTGTTCTTAAGTCAATGGATTGCTGCGTTAACAAGAGCGCAGTCGCATCGAAAAATTTCGAGTTGGGGATGGGCTTTTGCGGTGTGGTTTGCCTGGATGGTGACGTGCGCCTATTCGGATCGATCGGAAGCCTTCCTACTGCTGCTAGCGCGTGGTTGCTGTTTAACCTTGTCAGCGACCGCGATGTTAACATTGGGGTTCACCTGTTTGCGAAATTGGCTGGGCCTGCGGGCATTGGCTCCACAGAGTCCCACCTTGCAGTTGATCAGCAAGGCTTGCAAAGGTGCTCGCTGGCGACAAGCTGAATCAGCTACTTGGAACTTATGGACGGGCGCGATGGTTGCTGCCAGTGTGCTGAGTATTTCAGCGGTGGTCGCAATCGCCTTTTATCCACAGACTCAATCGTCACTGCTACATCTATTGGGCAGTGGCTGGACGTTTTTAGGCTTACTGGGCACGCTTTGCGTTTTGCGGATATTAGGCCGACAGAGTGATTGGTCGGGATTTGGTTTGGTAGCAATCTCGCTTGGATTGCTGGCACCCATCGCTGCGGCTAGCTATGGCAGTTGGCTGTGGGATAATCCGGCCAGCCGATTTGCATTGGCCAACAATCACGAACCCTATCGCCTTTTAATCGGATTATGGTTGACCGCGCTGATTAGTGGATTGTGCCTGCGCATGAAGGCTGTCTGGCAAACCAAGCAGTTGTCACCATCGGGTGATTGGGCATGGATCACACTGGCATCGGTCGTCGGACTGATGGCCATGATTGGACTGTGGAGCGATTTGTTGTGGTCGACCATCGAGTTGTCGATTCTGGCCGGCATCATTGCGATCAGTAGCGAAGTGTCCAAACAGACATGGCGTGGTTACGTGGCCGCAATGATTAGCTGTATCGCCTATCTTCCTTGGCTGGCGGATACATCGGCCAATCTTCGATTTGGCAGTTTGTGGCAGATGATGGCGGCACTTGTCGGAGTGGGGCTGCTGACGATGGTAACTAGGCTAGTATTTTGCAAAAAAATTTCCAAGTCTGTTGAGCGAGATACGACCGGTCAGATAACGATCGACCGTATAGTCTGCCTGACGGTTGCGGTAGCCTGCTGTGCGATGAGCGGCATTTGGATTTTACTTCAGCCTGACACGGTATCGGCAGAATGGACGACTACCGTAGTGATCCTTGGTCTGACAGTGAGTAATCTGCTGCTGGCTGTCCTGCGTTTGTGGGATTCAGGCCCAAGCGAGCGTGGACTGTCTTTGTATTTCGCGATGATAGCGTTGGTGTTGGTCATTGCAAACTCGCTGGCAGCCTTTCAGCAGTGGCCCCGCTGGCAAAGCGAACTGGCTTGGTTTTTTGGCCTGCTGAGCGTATTGGCTGTGATTGGACTACTAACACGCAGATTGCTGTCAGCACCTGACCGATGGCTACGATGGATGCCTGGCAGTCTTTTCATCGACCAGGAGAGACTGCGCCGCAACTGTGATCAGATGCTTCAGTTCCACCTGATTTGCGGCCTGTTGAGCCTACCACCGAGTCTTTGGTTGGCTCTTTTCATTCCTGAACAGCCTTGGCGTACCGCAGCCAGTCTTTTACCAATGCTTGGCGCGCTGGCCACTGTGTCGATTGCACCGGATCAGAAGTATCGCTGGGTTCGAAGCAGCGTGCTGCTGATGTCCAGCGTGACATTGGTATTACTGGCATGGATCGATTTGCCATCGGCTTGGTCGGTCAGAAATCAACCGCAGAGTTGGCACTTTGGACACCGGTTGTTCTTAGCCTTTACCGCGCTAAGTGTCGCATATCCGCTAATCGCCTGGCGTCGACTGGGGGACAGTTTTTGGGCTAAGACCTTAGTGCAAGGCGGATGGATATTGACTGGGCTAAGCATGTTAACGGGATCATGCCTAGTTCTTGGATCTGTTTTTGAAGTGTGGGATCGATATCCTGCTTCGATAGGTTTCATGCCAAAGCTAATTACGCTCGTCGCCTGGATATTAACCATTGCAAAATTATTACAGCTTGCTATCGAACCGATGGGTTTGGACAAACGACTCAAGGCAACTTGGCGTTATGCATCCGTCTACGCCGCTGAGTTGTCGCTGGTAGCGGCCAGCGCATCCATCTATCAGCATTTCCCGGAATTTTTCAGCGGCCAGTTTGTGCAATGGTGGCCCTTAGCTGTATTTGGCATCGCCGTTCTGAGTGTGGCAGTCGGCTGGTGGGCTCAGCGCACTGACCTTCCTTTTCTCGCCGATCCAATTCAGCGCAGCAGTCTGCTTTTGCCACTGATACCGCTTGTTGCCGTGTGGTGGACTCCGATGTCCCAAAGCGGTTGGCAATGGAGCGACTGGCATAGCTACTGTTGGCTTCTGATCATGGCGGCTGGGCTGTATGGCTTGCACGGTTGGACCAGACAATCCAGCCGATGGTTGGCTGTGTCGGTTGGGCTTGCGCAATTAAGTTATTGGTCTTTCCTGCACAGCACCCCCAACTTGCGATTTTATGAACATCCCCAGTTTTGGCTGCTTCCACCAGCACTGGGCGGATTGGCGTTTGTCGAGTGGCATCGCAAACAGCTTGCCCCAAGTGTGGTGACCACAATGAGATATGTCACGGTGTTGTTGGCCTATTTGAGCAGTTCAACCGAAGTGTTTTTCAAGGCCTTTGAGGGCAATCTATGGCAACCGCTCTGGTTGCTCATGTTGGCCCTATTGGGAGTGGCGGCGGGTATGTTTCTGCAGGTTCGAGCATTCCTGTATTGTGGAGTAACCTTCGTTTTGGTTGCACTGGTGGGAATGGTCCGTCAAGCAGCACAAGCCATTGATCAGGTATGGCCGTGGTGGGCGTTTGGTATCGCCACAGGTATCCTACTGATCGTGGCACTAGGTTATCTGGAAAAGAACCGCTCCCAGGTGCTCGGTTACTTGGAAGAACTAAAACGGTGGCAACAGTAGTCGCTAGCGCAAGTAATCAGCTGGCCGCGAATTGCAAGAGTGTGGACGTCGGACGCGGTGCGATCGACGACAATTTGGTTAGGCGACTTTTGCTGCTGGCTGCATTGCCATGTCAGTTGCTGGACGGCTTTCGGCACCTTCAGAAACCAGCCCCAATTCGAGACTGATTTGTGCCAGTTGCTTAGCCGCAGCTCGATCCCATGCAGACAGTTTGACAGTCTGGACTGCCGGACCGATGGGTAATGTTGCCAGATGGCTGGAAGCTTCTACTGAACGTGATCGAACCAGCTTGAGCCAAATATCGATCAGTTCGATGACCACATTGACCGACTTGATGAACGCCATTTCGGTGCGTGAGTCCTTTCCACCGTAGATGGGCAATCGATGGCCTACTTGAGCTGCAAAATCTCTCATCAAGAATGTCGACAGCTCCGGGCAGCACGAGTGCATTTGTAATGGAAACGCCAACGTACCCACAGTGGGAAGTGCGCCAACCAGCAGCGCATCTCGGAAATCGTGTACGGGTCTACGTGATGCCATCATGCGCCATAGTGTTACCGCTGTGCGCAAGATGGGCAGAGTCATGAGTACGATCAGAAAGTAAAAGGGATTTCCTGAAGCCAACGAAGCGGCCGCTCCTACCGCCTTTAATGGCAGCAGTAGCGGCAAAAGCAGCTTCAAGCCTACGTGCATTCCAAATCCTCGAATATACTCTTCGATAGTGGGATTGTTCAATTGCCAGTTAAGTCGCTTCCATTGTGATTCGGTCAGCCGCTGTTGGCTGAACCAGTCGCGCAAGCGTTTACGCAGTAGCAAGCGTCCGAATTCACACTGAAATCGCGGACTGACACACAGAAGAGCCATGCGAGTCAAACGATCCTGGCGAATTTGCGAATCGGTCAACCACCGATGGATGCGTGGCGGTGTTGTCCTAGATAGCAGCCAGTGGATTCCAAACTTTGTGCGAGAGAATGTTCGGGAAATGGCGGGACTAATGCGCTGACTAGATTTCCAGTCACTCATTTCTGCAGCTATCCATCGCTGACATGCTTGCTGGCGAAATTCCCGGCTCCTGCAGATCTGACCTAGCTGATCTCGAAAACTTTGATTGGCTAAGCACCTCTGAAAGAACCTACCCAGTGATCCCGGAATCCAGCCCATCCAGTAAACGGCTGATTGAAAAAGGTTGGTTGACGGCTCAAGCGCTCGCTGAAGATATTGCTGATCAACGATTTGGCGTGCTGCCCAAGAACGCACCACCTGTTGTTTGTAAGCCCTAGCGAATTGCGGTGTTCTCAATCGAAACGGACGGCGAAAAATGGCGGGTTCGCTGAGTTTCCAAAGTCTGGTGTGTTCAATCAGTAGGTCCAGATCCTGATCAAACTGCTGGACTTGTTCTTGCGTCAATCCAAGACTCATCTCCTGGCGATGTTCGGCAACCCATTGTCGCAGGCGTACTGCGTCAAGATCGTCGAACAACGGCATGCTGCCCAAACGAATCCCAGCGGCCAGGTAGGTAGAGACCAGCACGGACGGTATGCCGGATTCCAGATCGATACAGACATACCCCTGGGGCGTTCGAAGCAAGTTGGCTGTCGAAACTAGCGCTCGCTGGCTGACTTGCCAGCCCGTTCCAACCAGTCCGCTTTTGATAAACAACTGCTCAAGTTGTCGCATGACAGCCAGTAGTTCTTGCAGTTCTTCAGGCGGAGTCGAAGGAACACTGTCATCGCGCGTCGTGCTAGCGGTACGCAGCAATTGTCGACGAATCATCAAGGGATCCGCCGCCTGAGGTATGATCCCGCGACCTACAATCCACTGACTAGCTAGGACCAAAGCTTGAGTCGGTGCGTCCCAGCGGACATATAGTGGTCGAGCCACATCGGCCTGGGGAACAAACACCTTACACATAGCCCAGGCTACGCGGCGGCGATAGAATGCCGCTTTAATTGCGTTCTGGTTGTGCTGGTAGGCGAATGGAGATTGAAAAAACAGGCGGTAAATAGCCCTAGTCAGCCTGCCTGGACAAAAAACCTTTTCAACACATCGAAGCTTAGTTCCGTCATCGGTTGTCACTTCAACCAGTCTTGCCTCGGCCGCCCTACCATGACCCAACACCTTTAACATCCGAATCGAAACTGGCCGAATACTGTCAACGGTGGATAACAGTCCTAGCTGCGTATGCTCATTTGAATTGGGATTCGCGATTGGCTGCATGTTAAATCGTTAGTCCTTGAACGTCCCCAATGACGGCATTTTATTTCATCGATTCTTAATATCTGAAAAAACTATTGGCTACCGCAAGACGAACTTCATAGCCAAGGTGGTTTCCGCGAGCCTTGATTTGCCATTTGCTGACTGCCACTGATGGTAGGATCCTGGTAATTTGGAGGAAATAACTGGCTTTCATGACATGTATCGCAATAGAGAAGCCCCCCATTTAGGCCAAAAAGTCCGGAAATGAAGCATCTAACTCCCCATTAGAGGGTGTTTCTTCTGTAAGGACGATTGTAGATTGATGAAAACCTAATTTAGCTGTGGCCAGTTAAGTTAGCCCCACATAATCGCCCCCCTTTTACTCGTAGAGAAGAAGACCACATATCAATGTGTTTAATGGCAGTTCTCTATCGTCTTGTTCCAGAGAGCCCGATTCTTGTAGCCGCAAATAGAGAGGAGTATTACGACCGACCCGCGCAACCGCCTTCGATTCAGTCCGGAAAACCACGTGTTCTGTGTGGAATGGACCAGCGCGTTGGCGGAACTTGGCTGGGTGTTAACCAGCATGGAATGTTTGTAGGACTATGCAATCGACGGATCGGTACCAGTGTCGGAGAGATCGTAGGAGCCCGGAGCCGTGGGTTGATTGCTCGTGAATTGCTGCGATGCGGCAGTGCCCGTTTGGCGGTCGACCGAGCCGTAGAAGATCTGACCAAGCACCGTTACCAGGCGTTTAACCTGATCGTGTGCGACGCCGAGAGCGGCTGGGTGATCTACAATAATGGCGAACAGCACGAGGTACTTCCCCTGGAGGAAGGGTTAAACATCCTGGGAAACCAGGACCTAAACGACCCCACCGATGATCGATCACAATTGGCGCATCGACTGCTAACGCTACAAAACTTAGACTCCCCGGTAAAGTTCTTGGCTGTAGCCAGTAAAGTCTTTGCTCGCTCGCCTACACCAACCAGCCGAGCCAGTATGGTCATTCGCGCGCACGACTACGGTACGATCAGCAGCACGTTGATCGCTCTTAGCCCGAAGCCTCGCGATGCGATTTTTCAATACGCGGCCGGAGCACCTGACGAGGCCAAGTATGAAGATTACTCGCCTATGCTGCGGGATATTCTAAGCCGAGGGCTACGTGAATCCCGCACCAAAGTTAAGGCCTAGTGATAGTCAAGTGCCATGAAGCGCAAGGCAATCATTTTCGAAAAGCCGCTCTGTTTAAGAGCGGTTTTTTTATTGCGACCAGGTGTTGTCTGGTAGGGGCGGTCGCTGGTTCCCACCGCAGATCTCTGGTAAAATTCAGAACCGTTCACAAAATTTGGCGTTGTTAATCAATAGTTCAGGTTTAAGTTTACGTTTAAGTTTATGTTCAAACATAAACTTAAACCCACTCAAACACTGACATTACTCAATTAACTCTAATGACTCCGTGAACGGTTACTAAAATTTTTTGCACTGCCGTCACAAATTCCGTGTAATTCGCCCGACTAGAAAGAAATATACGATGTCTTCCATCGACCTATATGAACCCTGCATCTGTGGCAGCGGCAAAAAATTGAAATTCTGCAAATGTGGGGCCGTAGATCACGTACCAGACCTAGACAAAATCGTGAGGCTGATAGGTGGCGGACAAGAACTGGCCGCACTGGATCGCATTAACAGTCACTTGGTCAAAATGCCCAACGCATCCTGGCTGCTTGCATTAAAAGCTGAACTGCTTCTTGCCATGGACGAAGTGACATCCTTCTCGGAAACCGCCCAACGATTCTTGAAACTCAAGCCGGATAACCCGCTGGCTCTGATCTTTCAATCGATATCAATTGCGTTTCAGTCAGGCCCGATTGAGCAACAGGCAAGGAGTTTACTTGCGGGGCTTGCTGAATCAAGTAACTCCTTGCCTTCGGCTGCTTTGATTGCTCTTCAATTGATTGTGCAGCGCATCGTAAGAACTCAGAATCAAGCTCTTCTAGGACTTTGGGGAGAAATCCACGATCAGCTTTTGGCAGAAACTCAGGTGCCTCCCGTATCGGCCGAACCTTCCATCCATCTTGTCTGCAAGGGTGCCAGCGATGTTATCAGTTACCCAGACGATGCACCGTGGGCCGAGCGACTAAATGAAGTGTATGCTTTGGGCACATCGTTTCGATACGAGCAGGCGGAGAAGAAACTCCATTCCATTCTGCGAGATTACCCTAATCAGCCCAGTCCCTTGTCTTACCTGCTGCGCGCTCAGTTAGCGCAATTGAATCTACCTGATGCGATCATCACCTGCCGGAAGCTAGCAGAGCATTCTGAATTAAGCTTGGAACAGCGAACCTATTTCCGTGTTTTGCTGTGGGAACTGCAAGTGACTCCGACCCAATTGGTCGACAAAGCATTTTACGGAGAGCTTGAAGTAGATGACCAATTGCTGGAAAAGCTGGCGAGTCTGGATGAGGCGAAAATTGATAGTGACATGCGATCTAGTCAGTTCTTTGCTAATTGGATTCAGGATGAAGTGCCTGCCAAGGCGGTTTATCAATTGCTGCAGAAGCAGCCAACGGAGGCTGGTACGCTAAGCAGTTATGCCGGTTCACTGGC
>DAIRSD010000160.1:0-9666 GCA_036804625.1 Aureliella sp.
AATACTTCGAACGCATCCGACTTACCAACATTTAATTGGTTCGAGATGTGGGTCGCCAAATTGACCGATACACCCTCGATAACCCTGGGACTGATCAGCGGACATCGCGAGCCCAACGATCCGCGTAGCGTGCATCGAATCGCCCGGCGCATGTCGGAGGCTCTGGAAGCCCATCCAGGCCGCCTTTCGATGTTAGTATGTCAGTTGAATATTCAAGCCGGTGGCGGCATACTGAGCAAGAAGTGTAGCGAAACATTGGATGAACCGGAGATCACCAAGTCGGCGCTGGGAAACTGGTATCAGGTCCAAGTGGCCATGCGCATCGGTGCATCGGCTCCGGAACCACTACAGCGGTTGCCTAGATGGCTTGCCAGGTGGAAGCATCGCCATAGCCTAATTCTGATCGATCTAGGCCCGATTCACTTAGTCCCTAGTCGCATGCTTGGTCGACTCTGCGACGCCAATTACCTGATGCTCGGCCCCAATTGGTGCGCCTCGTCCCAGTGGTTGCTGCAATACGTGGACTACCACGAATACTGCGGATCCCATATCCTAGGAACTGTGGTAACTACGATAGCCGCATAGGGCTACTGGTCCCGTTTAGGCGAGATGCGGTTAAAGCAATACCAGCCCGACGCTCCAGCGAGTGCGTGACGAATCAATTAATTGACTCACTTGCTAGCGCTTCAGGCTGGCATTCTGAATTGGCTTCATCTGCCGCTGGTCACAATTCTGCTAGGCCATCACTTCAAGGGAACAAAAGATGATACATAGGTCTGCATGGTTTGTCTGTTTACGAAATTGCAAATGCGCATTTGTTCTTTTGTCTTGCCTGATCGTCAATTCGAGTGCATTGGCCGGCGATCCGATTCGCGTCATGTCTTATAACATCCGCTACTTGAACAAAAGCGATGGAGAAGACCAGTGGAATCATCGCCAAAAGACGGTTATCGATGCCATCAAGACTGCAGACGTGATTGGTCTTCAGGAAGTCGTCGACGCTCAGTATCAGGCGATTGCCCAACAAACATCGGACTCGAACTTCAAGTGGTACGGTGTAGGACGCGATGATGGACTGCGCGCTGGCGAGATGGTGCCCATCGGATGGAATGCTGATAAGCTGACTGCACTTGAACAGGGGGTATTCTGGCTAAGCGATCAGCCATACCAAGTTGGCGTCAAGGGCTGGGATGCTGCTCTGCCACGCGTTGCCACATGGGTACGCTTGGCCGTGCGACAAGACTCTAAAGTCTCAAAACCTGAAACTTTGCTGGTGGTCAACGCCCATTTTGATCATCGCGGCCATCAGGCTCGCCGCAATTCCGCTGCGTTGCTCAGACGTTGGATATCTGAACATCGTGGCGAATCACCTGCGATGCTAATTGGCGATTTGAATGCCAGGCTGGACTCCCAGCCGCTTGAAGAGCTGTTAGCACCATCAGCATCACCGCAACCACCTCTGCTGGATACCCGGCAGCATGCGGCTCAACCCGACAATGGACCCAATAGTACATGGAACGGATTTAAGGAGATCGCAGATGGTCAGCGAATCGACCATATTTTGCATCAAGGCGATTCGGTTCAAGTGCTCAGCTTCCAAACGCTCGACCCGCGTACTTCTACAGGACGTTTCGGTAGTGATCACTTGCCCATTGTGGCTGAGATCAAGTTCTGATGATGGCCGAACGTAATTCAGTTCATGCGGATCTTAACCAGTAGATCGGCCGAACGTGGCCCCGTGGCCGTTAGTCTTGCCTGTCTTGCTTCAGAACCCAAGCTGCTCAAGTCAATTTCTAGACGGTCTTCCGTCAGTGTCTCGGGGAACTTGTCAGCCCATTCGACCAGGATGACAACGGGACTCTCCTGGAGTTCATCCATCCCAAGATCCCAAACCTGGGCAGACTTCTCCAGGCGATAATAGTCAAAGTGATGAATTTCCACCGACGCTCCGCGATAACGCTGCTGAAGTACGTAGGTAGGGCTGGTAACGGCCTGAGCAGAAACCCCCATCGCGCCGCAAAAAAAACGAATCCACTGAGTCTTGCCAGCCCCCAGAGTGCCATTGAGCGCAATGGTTTGCGGCACGCTAGTGTGCTGAGCAACTTGTTGTGCAAGTCGCTCCGTTGCTGACAAGTCCGCAAGCAATAGGGTGTTTGAGGAAAGCATTGTTTAATTCTAACGAATTGCTCATAGTGGCGAAAGCGACCAATAGAAATTTACCTGGAATACCAGCCCCTAAGTCGCCGCATGTTATGGAGAGTTTGACTTGCTCCTAAACGATCGCGGTTGGCTGTTCAACCAGAATTGCGCTGAGGCAGAATGGATTTGGTCAGCATTAAAGAGTTCTTGAATCGTACGACCTCCCTCAAGCCGCCCGGCAAAGCTGCGCAACTCAGCGCGAATCGCATACTGATCATGGATGATCGTGGACAAATGTCGAGACAGGCCCAATTGGTATCTGGCTTGCGGATAAACTGGCACCCCCAGGACTTGAAGCGACCAAGTAGCTAGCGGAATTTCGATGCCCGTGTTCACTTGATTTTCAGGCTGGTCTTTAGTGGACTGTTCGATGATTTGGCGGAGCGCGCTGGGCAGACTTTCGCCGACATGCGGCGCGACCCACACTTGTACGCGACTACTATGAGGTGCGTAGAGCGCCCAACTGGGCCAATGGTCCCACCATCCCAATCGCTCCGTCGCTGGCAATACGATCGCTAGTACCAAACAAGCTTGGATCAAAAAATTGGGTGCGAACCATCGAACTCTTTGTTCCGCCAAAGTCAAATCGGTAGCCAATGAATGTTTGCCGATCGTGCTAAACACGAAACAAAGATTGCCGGGCCGGGCGGTTGGCAAGGCGAAAAGCAGCAATGCCTGGACCGCAAACTGCAAATTCCAAATCAAGACGCCCCACGAGTGGCCGAGTTGCCCGCCCAACAACCAAAGCAGCGTTAGGTGAAACAAACATGCTGCCCAGCCCGTTAGACGCCGGAAGCGTACGAAACACAATCCCGCTGCCAGCATCAGTTCGCAAATTGGGAATCCGCTCGCAAGAAGAACTCGTACTGTCCCGTTCCAATTCTGACAATCCATACCGAAGGTTCGAACCATCGCCTGCAAGAAGTCTTGGCCGACTGTGTTAAGGAATTGATAGTCCAACTTGCCGATTGCAGAATAGGCGTAGATGCTAATCACCATCATCTGCAGCCATTTCAGCCGTAGTTCTGGGGTGGGTAATAGAAACACCAGACAAAATAAAAGCAACTGAAAGAACCAAGCTTGAAGCCGAAGCTGATCCAGTAGCACCAATGTCATGCCTCCTGCAACAATCAGCCACAAGCTAACACGGCGCACCGTGTACAAATTACTAGGCCGCAGCGTAAGCAAATGAGTTCTCAAGACAGTTGCATGCGCCGCTACTGCGTACTTCGGCAACTCTTCACCCTTCGATCGAATCAGGCAGAGCGATAATGTCCATACGCTACAACTCGACAATCCAAATAAACCTAGAGTCAAACTCAGCAGAGCCATCACATCCCATGCTGGGCCAAGGGCTACGCAAGCCGTTATCAGAGGTATGGGCGGGATTTCACGATTCGCGCTGGGTATCCACAGGGCGCATGTAGCCACCAACAAGCAGATTGCACATGCGGCCGACCAGCATTCCAATGCGATAAGCAACAATTGTGTGCGAATGGGCAGGTTAGTTCGATCGCGGCGATCGGAACCGTCAATCAAGTCGTTTGCCAGAAGCGAAGTATCAGCTTGTTGAGCAACCAAAATTCGCGCCTAGGCTAGGATCTCACGAATCGGCTCGACATGTTCCACACCAACCAGCTTCTGATCCAGACCGTTGTAGAAGTAGCTGAGTCGATTGGGATCCAATCCCAATTGATGGAGAATCGTGGCATGCAACCGTTTGACGTGCATCGGCTGTTCGACAGCGGCAGCTCCCAATTCGTCGGTCGTGCCGACGCTGACACCTCCTCGCACGCCTCCGCCTGCCATCCACATCGTAAAACCATAGGAATTGTGATCGCGGCCAGACCCCTGAGCGTATTCGGCTGTCGGCTGCCTTCCAAACTCACCGCCCCATACCACCAAAGTCGACTCGAGCAAGCCACGACGCTTTAAGTCCTTCAGTAGAGCGGCGACCGGTTGATCGGTGGCACCAGCGTGCTTGTTGTGATTTTGTTCCAGGTCGCCGTGAGCGTCCCAATTATCGTCGTTGTGCGCACCGCCACTATACAACTGGATACAACGCACGCCTCGTTCCACCAGCCGCCGAGCTATCAGGCAGCGGCGTCCAAAATCGTCCGTCTTGCTCTGCCCAACTCCGTATAGATCAAGTGTTTCTTGAGTTTCGCTGCTCAGGTCCACGGCTTCAGGAGCATGTTCTTGCATCTTGAATGCCAACTCGTAGCTGGCAATGCGTGAATTCAGTTCGTCATGTCCGGTGCGACCCTTTTGATGGCGAAAGTTGATCGCAGCCAGGGAATCCAACATGGCGCGCTGAGCCGACCGGCTGATGCCTTCTGGGGCTTGCAAGTCCAGAATCGGACTGCCCGCACTACGCAACACGGTACCTTGATAGCTCGCGGGCATGTACCCGCTAGACCAATTCTTGGCTCCGCTGATCGGGCCTCCGGTCGGGTCCAGCATGACAACGTAACCAGGCAGATTTTGGTTGACCGAACCAAGCCCATAGTTGACCCACGAACCCAACGCCGGTGAGCCGCTAAGGATCTTACCTGAATTCATCATCAGCATTGCCGATCCGTGGATCGGCGAATCGGCAGTCATTGAATGCAGGAAAGCGATTTCGTCCACATGCCTAGCCACATTGGGAAACAGATCGCTGACCCATTTGCCACATTGACCATACTGATTGAACTTCCAACGTGGTTCTACGATACGTCCTTCGTTGCGGTGCCCTCCGCGCCCAAAGGTCTTGACCGTGACCGTCTTGCCATCTGTCCCAACCATCGAAGGCTTGTAATCAAATGTGTCGATGTGACTTGGTCCACCGTACATAAACAAGAAGATGATGCTCTTGGCCTTGGGTGGAAAATGGGGACTCTTGGTGGAATCGCTACCGATGGAAGCTTCTGCATCAGCAGCCTGCGCCCGTTCACCAAAGAAGTCTTCCCCAAAAATCGTTGACAACGCGACCGCCCCAAAACCTGCAGCCGAGTTCCATAAGAACTCTCGTCTCATTCGACGACAAAAAGCGGCGGATCGGTTTGAGTTCATTTCATATCTCCCACGAATAAACAATCTTGATCGTTATTGTCACTTTGGCCTTCTGACCTCGTGCCATCCCACACGGTAACGCAAGCGTAGCTCGCAACAACACTAGCCCATTGCGCCAGCAAGTGTGTCCATTGATTGATTC
Source organism: Aureliella sp. (assembly GCA_036804625.1). Lineage (GTDB taxonomy): Bacteria > Planctomycetota > Planctomycetia > Pirellulales > Pirellulaceae > Aureliella. The sequence goes on from DAIRSD010000160.1 coordinate 5,396, forward strand.
GACACACACTCGTTGGCGCGTATCGAAGTTGCGCTAATATAAGGCTAACAAAAAACTCTGGTATTGCAATGAAATCCGGATTCAGGCCACGGTTAGTTCATTAGTGCCTCCAGCCGCTGCGACCAGAATTCGCTTAAGTTGGGCTGAGTGGCCTTGAGCAGCCGGGCGGCCTGCTGAGCTTGAGTTTGCTGGCCGGACTGGATCTGGAGTTGTATTAGTTGACATCGAGCCGCCAGTTGCATGGGGCTTCCAGTCTGTGCAAAGGCGGCCACACGCTTGGCTGCCGAAACGGCCTGCTGGACCTGGCCTTGCTCTGCCAGACTGCGAGACCAAATCAGTTGTACGGCTCCCAGCTTGGGATGCTCGTTTGCAAGTGACTCGATGCGGCCAGCAGCCTCAGCCGACCCTAGCCATCCTTCCAGTCGAGCCATTGCGGCCTGTGACACCGGTGAATAGGCCGCATGATCAAACTCTAGCCAACCACCCTTGATGCCAATCGCCGCAAGAGTCTGACTGCGTCGTGCAGTGTCCCCGTTGTCTTGCGGGCCAGCATGATCCAGTAGTTCAGCTAGGCAGGTGGCCAAAGCTGATCGGATGGGTGGTTTCAACCGGTTTGGGTCGTAACCGGCGATCATCGTCACTGGTTGCTGCATTCGGATCGACAGGATAGCGACCGCTGCAGCCACCAAATCGCTCGATGCACATTGGCTTTGATCGGCAGATTTTAGCCATTCATTCATCGTTTGCCACCGCTGTTGACAAGTCTTGCGCTCGTCCCACTGGCTTAAGGCGGCTCCCGGCGCGATAGTCAAGGCTGCTACCTGCACCGCTTCCACTGCCAGAGACGTCAGTCGGTCACCAGTTGTTTGTCGCGGCTGTCGAGCCTGCTCTAGATGCTGTAACAGTTTGGGCAAAGGCGTTTGCAAAAGCTGCATTAGATAGTCGTCCAGGAGACCGCCGCGAACACCCGCCTGATTCGTCTGGTCAAGCAGATCGTGAAGCAGCCGCAAATAGTCATCTAAGCGGCCGGATGCGACCAGCCAATCTCTAAGCCATTGCCGGGTTGGCTGCGTTGCCGGGTTGTCTGGCCAATGCCTGATCTGATTCAGAAGCGATTCTTCATAGGCACCGCTCAACACTTGGTCATCTGGATTGGCTTTGATCTCCTCCGATCGGGAGCGTACGACCCACACATGCGCAGCCGCAGCAGAAGACTCTTGCGAAAAGCGCAGAGTGGTATCGGCTAGGATTTCAGCCGAATCTGCCCACAATTTCTGATGTCTTAGTAGAGCGGCAGCGCTAGAAGCCAGTTCAAGTGCCAGCGAACCGTTGCCAGTGGCCGACTGAGCATTAATGGCTTGCCTGAGTATCTCCACGGCTTGATCGAATTGATTAGCAGTGACCAATTGCCTAACCTGAGCCATCAGCAACTGCATCGCCAACTTAGGATCACCCAACTGACTGTTGGACATGCCACCGACGATCAGCGCTTCGGCTCTGGCTTGCCAGTAGGCACCGTAACGATCGCCAAGTTGCTTGGCTTGGTGGCTGAGTTGATTGAGGCGGTCGGTCGGGTCGGTCTCGGATATCTGCTGCTGCAGCTCGGCAATTGCGACCTCGATGGTCACAAGCAACTCGAGTGGTGCCCAAGTGGAATCTGCTTGCACCAATTGTCGCAAACGTTGTTGCACGGTGGCAGCTCGACTGAACTGACCCGCCATCGCGGCCGCTCTGGCTGCTGTTGCAGCCGCCATCGCGCTGATGGAAACGGGGTCTGTTTGAGCCGCTAATTGTTCCAAGCGATTGATGGCTGACAAATCGCCCGATTCTAATTGTGCTGTGAATATGGCCAGCAAAAGTCCAGGGCGGACTGGCCAGTCTTCTCCAGTGCGTTTTAGCAGGTCTTGTGCCTTGCCTTGCACCTCGGCCAATGCGGCGGCTCGATCGGCCGAGCCATTCGGGTAAATCTGGGATCGAATCAACAGCAGTTCGCACTGAAGCAGCGAAGCATCGGCGGCCAAGTTCCGAAGCTGCTCGGCGGGTGCCTGCGGGCCTGATGAAACACCTTGCCGAGCGGACAACGATTGACGGCGCTTTAAGTCCGTCAGCAAATGGTCGACGTCTTGAAGCGCGTCACGAACGATATTCAAACCCAAGTCGCGAAGTGGGTCGCTTGCGGGATTCGCTAAGAATTTTGCCAGAACCGACTGGGCGTGGAGGAGTTTGCATCGCCCTGCCTGCCACTGGATCCATGGCCAACGCGCGTCGTCGTCAACTGAATTATTGGCCACATACTGCTGTTGGTACGCCTGGGCGGGAGCGATGCAATTTTGCCATAATGCTGTATTGTCGCCAGCGGAGCGCCCAGCGGCCTGCGCAAGACATTCCATCTCACGCATGACCCACCACGCAACGGCATCGCGATCCAGTTCGACTTGCATCCTTTGCCGCACGTACGCAGCGGCGGCGTCGCATAAACCTGCGTCGCACATCTTACGCAACAATTGTGCCTCGTCAGCCGGCGCTGCAATGGTGCTGCGCTGGCTAGCAAGGAGCGACAAAAGGAACACGAAAAGAAACAGGCGTCTGTTCACCAGAGAAACAAAAGCCAATCTGAATTCAGTCTTTTGCTCATCGTCCATATCGCTAACGGCACTATAATGATGGGGGTGAAAATTCGACACTACTCGCTGATCGCCTCCACACATATTGGGTTAACCCTACTCAAGATTGCGAAAAGGGGCTATCTGAATCGAGAAAAGTCGTTGGTCTGCATCATTTTCATCTGTGCCCCGGCGCTGCCATCAGTGCTAATGGATGGCAGGAAGCATCTCGTACCAAATACAAGCACACTAAAGGAAACTTCAAGCCGCGGAAGGTCGGCGTTCAGCGAGAAGTATCGAATATTCTGTACCTTTTAGTCTATGTAATCGTTCAAGCTGAGTAGTGAGCCGACTATCCACATCTCGCGACCTATCGGATAGTCTAACATTTCTGCCATATTGTGCCATATTTCATTCCTGTCAGTCTCATTCTTGGATTGTGAGCCTTTAGCATGGGTTACTCAACCATCATCATTCTGATGCTGATCAATAGCTACGCACTGTGTGAAGCCTTAGATCAGCCCCAAGGTAGTCAGCCAACATTTACCATTGGGTGCTTAATGGCTGGACTGGCTGGAGCCGCTTGGCCAGTATTCTGGACCGGCGAATCGAAACTTTGGTTAGCCATTTTAGCGTCGTCTTTCGGAATAATGCTGCTGCCCATCGCTTACGTTACTTTCATGATGATGATGAACAGCCGATCGCTGTTAAAGCAGGACAAGCCAACCGGAGTTTCGTTGTGGATTTGGAATCTGCTGATGGGGCTATCGGTCCTTGGAGCCATCGCGGCAGCCGCGATGGCCATTATCGACAAGAGTTCAGATCCAACGGCAGGCAAGGTGGTCTTGGCGATCGCCGTTGGTTACATCGTTGCCGTGTTAGCCGGATTTGCGTTACACAAGCCCAATGCAGGGCAAATCAATTCAAGCCTTTCCTAAGATCGCTGGAATTTAACGTATCCCTGAATTAGCAATCCGTGCACATCCGTAGAAATCCGTGGCTGAAAATTTAGAGAACTGGAACTTTTTTCTCCCACCGATCGACACGGATCGGCGCGGATTCAATACAGTCTGGAGGTCACTGGGTATCTTAGTGATGTTTCAGCGCTACCAGAGTGGCGGTTTGAGAGTAAAATGAAGGAGCTTATGGAGTTAATCCTTGCCAAAGATCGGTTACGATCCTCTGGTTCTGGCTACGCCACTGCAAATATCAACCCTTCAATTGCCTTCAGTCCTACTTCCTACCTCGGCTGCTGAATCATGCGTACTTCACTGTCCGGCTTGCTTCTGACACTTCTTGCAACCAGCGCGGTTGCCCAGAATGTGGATTTTGCAAGCCAGATTCAACCTTTGCTTGCGCGACGTTGTTACGCTTGCCATGGACCGGATCAGCAAGAAGGTGGCATCCGTTTTGACCAGCGCGACTCTCTTCTGGTCCCGGCAGACAGCGGTCTGGTTGCAATCGTTTCTGGCGATCCAAATGCCAGCGAACTGCTGGTGCGTGTCAAGTCGACCGACCAGTCCAGCCAAATGCCGCCCGAAGGTTCACGACTTACCGATTCAGAGAGTCGACTGCTGGCTGAGTGGATCGAGCAAGGGGCTGAGTACACCGCAAACAGGGACTTTGGAACGATTAGCCCGACACAAAGTCCGGTCGTCCAGCACTGGC
>DAIRSD010000161.1:0-9656 GCA_036804625.1 Aureliella sp.
TTCCGTTACTTTCTTGTTGTCTTGTTGGTGAGCGCTGCTGTACCTCCGACTGACCACGCGTCGCGGTATGTCGAAAGCCTGGGTCTATTTCTGGGCTAGAGCCCTGCGCAATCGCACGCTGGTTGCCACTGTGACCGCGACCACCCTTTCGCTAATGGCATTTGTTGTACTGGTCTTCTGGATACAAAACGGACGCTGGCCCTACCTGCTTTCCAGCCTGATTGGCATGGCAGTTGCGGGTGGCATGACTTGGGGTGTGCGGCTATCGGCAAGCTACGGATTTGGTGCCGAGGCGCTTGGCTTTGGCGATGTTACCCTGATGGCCATGATTGGAGCTTACGTGGGCTGGCAGCCGAGCCTTATCATTTTCTTCTTGGCTCCTATGCTGGCGCTGTTGTTTGTAGTAGCCCGATGGGTTGTGACGCGAGATACGGCGACGCCCTATGGCCCTTACCTATGCGCTGCCGCAGCGGTTCTGCTAGTCGGCTGGGACTCATTGTGGACTCGACGAGCGGCACCGCTGTTTGAGTTGGGAGCAGGGTTCATCATGGGTGGTTTGGTAACTTGTGTCGTGTTGATAGGAGTCATGTTATGGATCTGGCAAACGATCAAACGCGCGGTCCTGGGGGCTGGCTAGAACGATATCGATTCAGACGACAAGAGCGGATAGCCGATAGGGCTCAGCCCAATGCACTTCTGCGCACCGCCGCCTATCGCTGCGGCCGGATCATGACGCAGGATGGGCGGCTTGTTCACGTTCAGGGTCGCTGGTGGCCTTACCAGGGCAACTGGCTGAGGGTACTGGTGGATCAGCACTGGGGTACTGGGCGTGGAGACTGGTGTCAGTTGTACTACCATCAACCGCTAGGCAGCCGCCAATTTCTAAGCCTAAGTTATGTTCACACCGGTGAGCATGCCTCACTAAGCACACTGTATGTAGCCATGTTAGCCCTGGACCAAATCGCTAGCCTGCGCGGTAATCTGGCCCTGGTATGCCATGTTACCAACGGGCGTATATCAGATCGGTTGATGCAGCGTTGGGGTTGGCAGTCGCACTGCCTGCACTGGCGCGGCAGGCATTTTATCAAACGGTTCTACGGTCACTACCCAATCATCAGTCCCCATTGGCGCAGTCGCCTGCAAATCGACAATGAAGCGCCGGCCAGCAGTTGAAGATTGGCCTACCGAAAAAGAATGTTACCCTTCACGGACTAATTAGAGTTGTTTGAGTAAGGATGGCGTTGGAGCGGGTTTAGGTTTAAGTTTAGGTTTAAGTTTAGGTTTAAGTTTAGGTTTAAGTTTAGGTTTAAGTTTGTACTTAAACTCAAACTCAAACCATTGACTAACTAAGCCTAATTCCGTGAACGGTTACAACAGAACCTACCCTGCGTGGACGACAAAAAGAGCGGTGAAAAGATCATGAACTTTATGACATCACGCGGAGATTATCCAAGCACTCGCTTGCGCCGTCTGCGTCAGCAACCGTGGCTTCGGTCGCTGGTCAGCGAAACGCAGTTGTCGGTTTCTGATTTGATCTGGCCGCTGTTTGTGATGCCAGGCACACAGACTGAACAACCGGTGGCCAGCTTGCCAGGCGTGATGCGGCTAAGCATCGATCGTCTGTTGGTGTGCGTCGAGGAGGCTGTTCAGCTTGGAATACCGGCCATAGCACTGTTCCCTGTGACGCCTGCTGAACTAAAGAGCGATGATGGCCGCGAAGCCTTGAATCCTGACAATTTGATGTGTGCGGCCACCCGAGCGGTCAGGCAACGTTTTGGAAACGCGATCGGTATCATATGCGATGTAGCCTTGGATCCATACACCAGCCACGGCCACGATGGCTTGCTGCGCGACGGAGTGATCTTAAATGATGAAACGATAGACATCTTGCAGCGGCAAGCGACACTGCAAGCCGCAGCCGGCGCTAGCATCATCGCACCTTCGGACATGATGGACGGTCGCATCGGCGCCATTCGTCGAGCGCTAGATGAAGCGGCATTTGAAGATGTTTGTTTGATGAGCTATGCAGCCAAATACGCTTCAGCATTTTACGGCCCCTTTCGCGATGCGGTTGGCTCCAAAGGCAGCTTGGGCAAAGGCGACAAACTGACCTATCAAATGCAGCCGTCCGCAACCGACGAAGCGCTGCATGAAGTGGCGTTAGATCTACGCGAAGGAGCTGACATCGTCATGGTCAAGCCGGGAATGCCATACCTGGATATCGTGCGTCGAATTCGCAACGAGTTCCAAGTACCAACGGCTGTGTATCAGGTTAGCGGCGAATATGCCATGCTGTGCGCGGCTGCCGAAAACGGTTGGCTGGATCGCCAGGCCGTCATGATGGAAAGCCTACTGGCATTTCGACGTGCCGGGGCAGACATGATTCTGACCTATTTTGCCCGCGATGCGGCTAGACTGATCCAGGGCAGGAACTAAAGCTGGCGGCGATCGTTACTTACGAACCTGCGGCTGTGCCAAAGACAGCCGTCAGTACCGGATTTACCCATTGGCTTGGTAGCATCCCGTAGGTGCAGCGCCAGCGGCCGTCCAGGCGAGTTGCGATGAGCGCCTGAGCAACGTCGTCCCATCCGCTACGGCGTAGTTCTGCGGCAGCGGCCAGCATGGCCAGTCGTTCGGCCGCAGCACGAGCGGTCCCAGGATTCCTGTTTGCTGAATCGATCACTGATCGCACTTCGGTCACCGCACTTTCTGATATCAGGCCGAGCAAGTCACTGCGCAGCGATTCAATGACCTGATTCAGAGCTTGGCCGTTCTTTTCTAACACACGCAATATGTCAAGACACATGACGTTGCCAGAGCCTTCCCAGATGGCGTTCAGCGGTGCTTCGCGGTAGTATCTCGCCAAGTTTCCATCCTCGACGTACCCGTTTCCTCCCAAGCATTCCATGGCCTCATAGACAAAACCAGGAACAATCTTGCAAGTCCAGTATTTGATAACAGGAGTCATCAACCTTGCGTAAGCGGCCTGAATCGAGTCATTTTGGGATGCATCAAAAGACTGAGCCAATCGAAACGAAAGTGCAGTAGCTGCGGCCAGATCAACCGACATGTCGGCCAGCACGTTGCGCATCAACGGCTGATCGATCAACAGCTTGCCCATCACACTGCGATGCCTACAGTGGTGGACCGCTTCGCCCACAGCAGCTCGCATCATGCCTGCAGAAGAAATAGCACAATCAAGCCGGGTTAAAGTCACCATCTCAATAATGGTTTGCACGCCTTTGCCGGGCTGACCAATCAACTGAGCAAGGCTCTGATGGAACTCGACTTCCGACGAAGCGTTGGCGCGATTGCCTAATTTGTCTTTCAGCCGCTGAAACCTTAGTCCATTGTCTGATGAATCTGGCAATAGGCTAGGCACCAGGAAACAACCCATGCCTTCGGGCATCTGAGCCAATACCAAAATAGCTTCCGATTGCGGTGCCGACATAAACCACTTATGTCCCGTTATCTGCCACCATTGAGAGTCAACTTTTTGAGCCCGTGTCGTATTAGCGCGGACGTCGGTGCCACCCTGCTTTTCAGTCATGCCCATTCCCAGCAGTACATGTAGCTTCGTTTGTGGTGCCGCAGTGGAGGGAGCGTAGAGTCGCGACAAGATCAAGGGCAACCACTGCTTGGAGACCTCAGGTGAAGCGCCCAGGGCCGCAACACAAGCGTTGGTCATTGTGATAGGGCACAAATGTCCCATCTCGACCGCAGCAGTCAGGTAATAACGAGCGGCGCGTGCCAAGTGCCGCTGCCCCAGCTCGGCGCGATCTTCCTGCCATATCGAACAGTGCATGCCCAACCCCACAGATCGACGCATCAGTTCGTGCCATGCTGGATGAAATTCCACCAGATCAATTCGATTACCTTTGGTGTCGAACTGCTTCAGCACCGGTCCATGTCGATTTGCCAGCTTGGCTGACTCCTGTGCGTCAAGACTGCCAGCCCATTGCCCCAGTTCAGCCAATTCAGCCTGAACGACCTGCGGTAATGTCTCGCAAATTCGCGCCAGCATCGGATCTTGACTGAAGGTGTTGTGGCCTGAAAAGTCTGGTGACTGATTGAAGACCTGATGCGTTACCAAACGCGGTTGTTTAGGGGATGCGTTCATGAGGCGTCTCTCTACGGGGACAAGTCGTGACGGAAAGTGTGCCCGCTAAAATCGTCTTAGTGTAGCAGTCTTATAGCCATGTTGCTCGGGCTATGGCCTAAAGTGCAATGAAATTACGAGCACCAGTTCGGAGCTGCAAAAATCAACACCAGACATTCTACAAACTAATAATTCTAGTATAACTGCATGTTGATTATTGCGTTCGCTTAAAGTTTTCTTACCATACAATGACGCGGTTCTCCCTGACGGATGGTTTCCCCTGAGTCCGTTTCTAATCCAGCACAACTCGTCAATAGGATCGATCGTGAAACAGACACAACAATTTCTCTTCAGAGCGGTTCTTGGGGTTTTTCTCCTACTAGCATCAGCGGCTCATTCGGTACGTGCCGACCTGCTGGCACCCAAGGGCTCTCAAGACAATCCAGCTGCGTTGCTAGATGCACTAGGAGACCAGATTGACCCAGCCTTCAAAGATCGCCTGAACGCGGCGATCAGCGCCTATCGAATTGGCGACTTGGAAGCGTTTCGAGCCTCCTACGCGTCGGCGATTAACCAGAGCCCAACCATGCCAAGTGCCGACGTGTTCCTTGGTAAGCTGCTGATCGCTACCAATCAACTGGGACCTGCACTGAACGTACTTGAGACCTATGTACTGAAGGTTCAAAATGATGCCGAAGCGCATCAGGCTTTGGCGGTAATTGCCTTGCGAACCAATCGAGTTAGCGATGCGTGGCTTCAAACCCTTTTTGCCCAGCGACTGGTCGATCGAGAATCTGTTCCCGCAGAACGAATCCCTTACTTGTTGCCGGGACTGACGGAATTGCGAGCAGAGATCGCAGAGCGTCGAGGGCAGTGGACAGAGTCCGAGCAGCTTTTCACGAAACTACAAGAGTTGAAACCAGAACTCATCTTTCCTAAGTGGCGTATCGGTCGGTTGAAAGTTCAGGCTGGAGACCTAAAGACCGGCTACAGCCTTTTGCAAGAAGCTCAGACCAGCCATCCAGAATTGCCCTTGGCGGCAATGACTGTCGCGCAGGTGCTGCAGGATACAACCGCTTGGGCCAGTGACAAGGAAGCTGCTGGACGTATTGAAAAATGGTTACAACGGGCCACTACTGAACATCCGGACCAGGCAAGAGCTTGGTCAGGCATGTTTCGCTGGCTATTGATTCATGATCGTGCAGCGGAATTGATCCAAGAATATGACAAGCTTGAGCAATCACTTCAGCAGCAGCGCGATATCAAGTTGATGCGCTGCGTGGCTTCTCGCTACTTGGATGATTTAACCGCGGCCGAGACGCTGCTTCAGGAGATGCACGATGACAATCCCGAAGATCTTGAGGTTTCTGACCAATTAGTACAAGTGCTGATCGAAAGTGAGGATGGCGAGAAGCAGGCGCAGGCTGAGAAGATGGCGATGCAGAACTTGGAGAGGTTTCAGCAGTCAAGCAACATTGTCGCCACCGCAGCTTGGGTCAAGCATCGTCGAGGCCACAAGGATGAGGCCAACCTACTGTTCACGGAACTTGCCAATCGCGGCCAGTTGACCGCTGTAAGCGGATATTATTTGGCGGAATTTATGAAGGGGCAGAGACCTGAAGAAAGTAAGCGACTGCTGATTCAGGCCACCGAAGCATTTGAGATTTTTCCTCAAAAGTCAAAAGTTAAGGCTCAGCTTCGTGAGTAAGCATCAGATATTTTTGGTTGACGCTTAAACGAATTACTGCCAAGTGACGTCGCGTCAGTTTCTGTTAGTCCTTATTCAGAATGATGATCCGAAGATCCGTCGACGAAGACCGGTCGATGGGGTTTACCCAGAATATCTCCTTGTCAGATACGGTTTCCGTTTGGGGGAAAAGCTGCTGACGCTCTTCTTCGGAAAGGAATAAGAATCGTGACTTTGCGTCTGGATGGTTGTTCCACGCAGGTTGCAACTGCATCGCTTCAGCTCGACGCGCCACCTCAGCGGACTGCTCGGCTAACAATCGATAAACGGCGATTGGTATCGATTCGTTACCACTTGCCTTCGATTGGGCTTTGGATGGCTCTTGGCGTGGCACAGCGCCAGGTGATGCTGAACGTAACGCCCTGCGCAGCGGCGCCAACAGCGAATTGTTTTTAAATTGCTCAACAGCAGCCTCCTGAGTCCACCGTTGACTGCGATGCCAACTGACCTCTGCATCGGGCGGCAGTTGATAGCTCGACTGCTGCTGAATCGCGGGTGGAACGGGAGCCACCGATTCTGATTCGACAGATTGTTGCTGAGTCTGCGCGATATCCAACGCGGACTCAGCAGCTTCTAAAGCTGGCTCAGTAGATTCAAACGCCAGTTCGGCAGCCGCCACCGCCTTGCCCTCCTGCTCACTTGGCGGGTCACTTGGCTGGATCAAGGCAGTGTTAGGAGCCTTGTCAAGGGTTTGTGATTGTTCGGTCGCTCCAGAAGCCGCTGCCAAATCGGGAATATCGCTGGCTGGAATTGCCGATACAGTTTCGTCGGGTGAGGCCGCAAAACTTGGATAAGTGGTCACCGAGTCGATTCGTTGAGATGCCTCAGCAGTCATCGTTTCTGCACTCGATTCCGCAACATGTGACTCCGCAATACTCGGCTCTTCTACATTAGAATCCGCAGCACTCGGCTGTTCTACATGTGGGTCTACTGCAAGCGATTTAGCCATAGGTTGCGAAGGTGCCGGTGCCGAGAGCTGCCTTGCTTGCTCCGGTCCCTGTGCTTGGAGGCCGTCTCTTGCAAGCTCACTAGCTGAACCCGCAGGTGCCATAGACTGAGTGCCCACAGTAGCCTGAGTCGCGGCTGGCTGGCTCATGCTGACAGCAGTGTTATCGCTGTCGAATGATCGCCACAACGCCGAGCCCGTTAGCAGGATACCAGTTAAACTAGCGGCGATGGCCAGTGGCTTCCAATTGCGAGAAAGCAGCCAGCCAGTCTTTGCGGCCACCAGCGCAAGGCCCGTGCCACCCGTTGGCTGCGACTTTTCGGACACTTGGTCGGTGTCGTCCAAAACATCAGCAGGATTAGTCAGCGGCAAGTCGCTATCAATAGCTTCGGCTACGCTATCCTTTTGCGAATCAACGTGAATCGGCTCTGTGATAAGCATATTTTCAGTGGGTGCAGCATCCGGTTCTGGGGGCGAAACTTGAGAATCCGGTTCCAGGGACAAAGCTTGGGTATTTTGCAATTCATCAATGTTTTGCTGATCTTGGGCGTTCTGCAAATCTTGGACGTTTTGGTGCTCGATCGTACCGGCAATGGATGATTCCTGATCGAGGTCAACCGTGTCCTCGGACTCAGACTCTTCTGTCGGCTGCGATAGCGTTGCTGCTACCGACACTGTAGCTGCTGGCGATGCTACATCCGGCGATTCAACAACCGCCGATAGTTCAGGCGCGTCATTTTCGATCGGTAGCATTCGATCCGCAGAAGCGGCCTTTAGTTGTGCTAAGGATTGTGGATGTGCCTGGGCCGATAGTTGCGGACGAACCGATTCGGCTCGATCTTGAGTGATCGGTTTGGCCAATGTCGACTCCAGCCCATCTTCCAAATCCAGATTCAATTCATGAAAACCGCCCAAATCTCCTGACAAAAATTGAACCATCGAGGATTGTGGTCCGGATCCTATGTACGACGGCAACTGTTTGACTAGCTGTCGCGATGCCTTCAGCTCCTCAAGCATTTCCGCCAGTTCTGGATTCATGGCCAGAGCAGCCTCAACTTGACGACATCTGGAGCGAGAAAGCTGGTTGTCCAAGTAGGCGCTCAACCAATCTTCTGGGAATCCTTCAAGCAATATTCGGTTCGCGCTCATGGATTTTCCTGTGTGCCAAGTTGGGCGGGGCGACCTTGTAACAACTCCTTTAGCTCCAATCTGGCTCGATGCAACCGACTGCGCACTGTCCCTACTGGTAAATCAAGTGTTTGAGCAATGCTATCGTAGTCCATGTCTTCAAAATCTCTCAGCAGCAGGACGATCCGTCGATTTTCGTCCAACATGGCAATGGCCCGTCGAACCAATTCCTGCGTTTCGCTCAGTTCCATATCACTGCCGGGTGCATGGTCGTCACCTAACGAGTCCGCCGTCGATTCAAAGCCCTCGCGCTGAAGCTGATTTTCCAATCTTCTCTTGCGGTGGTAACTGCACAGCAAGTTGGATGCTATTCGAGCCAACCAAGTATAAAACTGGGATTTTCCTGAAAAAAGTTTTAACTTGCGGAAAGCCCTGAAAAAAGTTTCTTGGCACAGATCCTCAGCCAGTTGTCGATTTCCACAAGCATGCCACAACAGCCCCAGCAACCGTTGCTGATACCGCTCGACCAAGGCTGCAAACTGTGCGTTATCACCCGCCAGCACTGCGTTGATAATCTCTTGGTCGCTCGGCATCCAATAGCCCATAGGTTGGGAGGTTTAGGGAGATGGGTAGACGTCGGTTAGATCCCGCCAGTTCCACTATTTTCAAATCGCTTTTGATGGTGCCAGTGCGAGAGCCGAACGATCTCCCACGGCAGAAAGCAAAGGATCATAGTTGGAATTTCGGCAAATGAGCGATGCATTATAGCCGCTAACATTGACCCTGAAGACACGTCCCGATGCAGTTTCGGACAAAAAAGCGGAGGCAAGCGATCTGGGATAGAGCCTACTGGTCGAAGCAGCAGGTAGTTGAAATGTGCCTACTTCTCTGCCGATAGCGTTTGGATGGCCTGTTAATTGTGGCTGATTCCGCTGGGTTCATGGTCCAGAGGCCAACGTGCCGACTTCGACTCGGCAGCCAATCGATAATAGCCGATTTCGGACTCGCCCAATTGCCAACTGAAAAAAGCCTCTTCGCCTCTGATTCTAGTCGGAAATTCGGTCAATCCGTCCTCTGGCTGCCTCAATAGCACACCCAGAGATTCCAGTTCTTCGCGATATTGCCAGATTTGATCGTACTCGGCTTGCAGATCCGCTCGACTTTCAGCCATTTCATCATCATACAACTGACCTGCACCACGCTGCCCACGCCGTAGCAGGCGATGTAGTTCAAATCGACGCGATGTCACGTTTCTAAAGACTCCACAAATGTCCGATACGATCGAACGAACCAACGGCAACATCGCGGTCGCCTCGTCGAGAGAAAAATGTTTGGTAATGGCGTTGTCGGGCTTCGTATCGTTCATCATTTCATCACCAACCAACTTAAAGCAGCGGTGGTCTTTCGTGTAATGCTTCTAATTCAACTCTAGCACGCCAGGGACATCAGTGAAGTCTTCCGAGCGCCGTTACGTAAAAGTAATCCACCTTGATTCGGTGGCTTGCAGCAGAAGTCTACCAAAACTCAGTATTTGAAAGTCTTCGCCAAAAAGCAAAGTCAACCTATCTTACAATTACGAGAATGGACCCTTCAGCGGTTCTTTCATCGGCACATATTCTTTACTAACATCATAATCCCACAAGTAGAAATCAGGACCGCAAAATCGAATCGAGGCTTTCCAGGTCTCCTGCTTAGGTTCGTATAGCATTGTGGACAAAGAGCGTACGCCGCAGGGT
>DAIRSD010000162.1:0-9603 GCA_036804625.1 Aureliella sp.
TTCGCTTACGTCGCAAATTAGGCGGGACTGCGTCCCAAGAGAGCGCGATAGGCGACAAGTACTTCATACATTTCACGTGGATTTTGCACAACATCGTCTGCTAAGTCACGTAGCCAAGCTTTGTTTGCATTTGCTGCATGCATTAGCAATGGGGCCATGTCCCCCAGGCTTACATGGACTTGTTCCGCTTGGACTCGGTCGGAATGATAAGAATGGGCGATGGGAGCTTGATTCATTTGTGATGCTTTCAAAACTAAAGAAGATCGTACGTAAACAACCGTTCGGACGAGACGACCCAGTCGTAGACTGAGTAATCCCCTTCATTAGCTCCCCTGATAAAATATATCGGTTACAGCAACTTTGCGACTTGAGTCGTTTTATTAACAGCTTGCCAGAATATTTTTAGCAAGCATCGGCGACGGCGGGATTCCAAAACCCTTATTGGAAGCGCTTTGACGCAATTTGTAGTGGATCTCGCCAGAGATCCCCGTCTCGCCAGAGATCCACTTCTCGCCAGAACTACTCCCTTCTCGCCAGAGCCGCTCCTTCTTTCGTTGAATGAGAGAACTCAGGCGATTTCCACCACGCCTCGAAGTTCATCAATTCCTTGGCTAAGAATGCTTTGATAGCGTTGCCTTTACCGGGCGGTAAACAGCTAGATAAGTCTCGATTCCCGTCCGTCATTTAAGAAATGAGCCTGGAAACGCTCGGATTGACTGTAAAAAAGCCATTAGTAGGTTGACAATGACGGCTGACTCTTTTAGATTCCGCTATTCAATGGAGAGGTACCTCCACAAATTGAATGGATCTGACGCGGTGTGGCGCTTGGCTTTATGGGAAGTGCCCCCTGCCGTAGTCAATTCAGGTTAGGTCTAGCTGAGGCTGCTTCCGAGCAGTAGCGACAGCGGACCAGTGTTCATCAGTAGAGTCCAGGTTGCATGATTGATCTTAGCGGAATCGCCCGCCATCTCCGTCTGAATGCTGATCAAATTCGCGTTGCTGCAGACTTGTTAGAACAAGGTTACTGCCCCACCTTTATCGCGAGGTATCGCGGTGATGAAACAGGGCAATTGCCTAAGAACGCGTTGTGGCGTCTGAAGTTTGAATTAGATCGTCGCCAGAGAATCCAGGCAGCGCGAGAGCGCGCCATTCGCCATCTTCCCAAAGATGCAACGCTGGACCCGGAAGCTGAAAAATCGCTTTCGCACGCGCATACCTCAGCCGCCATGGAATCCGCGCTGAAGTGTTTTCGTGCTCGCAGAGCGCTTGAGCACTCTCAGGAGCGTGATGGTGCTGCTGGCAAATTGCTTGAGGCCATGGTCACCTACTCGGGGGTTGCCGTTGACAACCCAATCGAATGGGCAGCCCAGCAATTGTCATTGGATGCGGCGGGTGGCGAAGCTGCGTTATCTCAGGCTGCTAGGCTGATTGCAGCTTTGATCCAGGGCGACACCGCTCTGAACGAAAAATTGCGGCAGACCATCCACCGCCGAGCCATGCTGCGAGTGGGCGAATATGTGGCTCCTACGGCGGCCAGCCCAGGGAGTTTGCCATCCCCTCATGCCGACGATGCTTCAGATGCGTCTTTGGCCGCAAATCAGTTGGACGACGATCACGACATCAATGATGTACATGCTAGCGGTACAGAGGACGGCGATGCACTCGACCAGTCCGGCAGCGATCACGACTTTCATGATTCACCGACAGAAGAGACTTTCGAACACGATGATGCCCTGAGTTCTGAGGGAAGCGATTCAGCAGATGATTCTTCCGAAACAGACTCCGGCCATAGCGACGATTCGACCATCGATGGCAAAGATAGCTCAAAGACAGCCAAGCTGGGTTCGACTGGCACCATTAAAAAGTCCGGTTCGGCCAAGCCTCTTGCCAAATTGACTCCACGCCAGCGACGACGACGTTGGCTGGCTGCGATGCTGGCTCCCCTCCGATCGCTCAACAAACCGCTTGGCAAGCTGAGCCATTATCAGTTCTTGATGCTCGCGCGGGGCGTTCGATCTCAGTTGGTTTCCCTGAGCTTGGAGTATGATCCGAATCTACTAGTGGATGTGGCTCGCAGTTCGTTTACCGATTCAAAGCATCCCTGGGCAAGCTGGATTAGGGGTGTCATTGAGCAGGCACTTGAAAATGGCATGCGTTCCAAGTTGGAGGCGGATGTCCTAGCCGAATGTGACGAAGTGGCAAGCGAAAGTCTACTGGAGCATGCGGCTGACGAACTGAGAAATCACTTAATGCGACGGCCTGTTCGTGGTCACACGATTGCTCTGTTGGATACAGTGGGCCCCAAGACCGTAGCGGTCGTTATCGTTAGCCCCAGTGGCGATGTCTTGGCCTGCGAAGAGATCGCTTGTGGTGTCCAGCCGGAGATCATTTCCCAAAACGTGGTTAAACTGGGCGAATTGATTCACTTGCACCGCGTGACTTTAGTAGCCTTAACCAACGGCCCTGCCCGACGGTTTGTGGTTCTAACCCTGCGAGAACTGATGCAGCAGAGCAAAGATAGCGGGCTGCGCTGGACGATGGCCGATCGCAGTGGTGCTGAAGCCTACGCAGGTAGCCGCATTGGCCTTCGCGAATTATCGACGCACAACCGCAGGCAACGGGCAGCGATTTGGGCCGCACGCTGCCTGCAAGATCCGCTTGTAGAACTGTTGAAGGCCGATAGTGGACGCTTGAGACTTGGCAGCTATCAGCGAGAACTGCCACAAGAACCGCTCAGAAAATTGGTTCAGGAAACAATCGTCGACTGCGTTTGCGCTCGAGGTGTCGATGCGCGCAGCGCGAGCGAACGAGAATTGCAGTTGGTGCCTGGCGTCGGTCCCGCTCAGGCCAAGCAGATCGTCGGCCTGTCCGCAAGCGGACAACTAACCAATCGCCAACAACTTCAAACATTGGTGACCGATTGGTCCGATGTCGATCGGCGACAATCGCTTGGTTGGCTGCGAGTTTTTGGAAGTGACTGTACTTTGGATGCGACACTGGTACATCCTGAAGAGTACCACTTGGCTCAGCGATTGCTGTCCAATACGCCCCTGAGTCCACCTCCAGCCTCTCCTGAAGGCTGGGTTGCACGAGTCGCACCAAGCAGCGCGACCGTGCATGATCCGAATTCTTCATTGCAATCGGCTGCGCAAGACATCGAACAAGTTTCGGAGCGGTCCAGTGAATCGCCTTCGGAAGAGACTCAGGGCACCACAGACCAGTCTTTGTCAACCGACCAAGCTTCGACTGATAGCGTTCAAGCGACTGACGCCAAAAACTCTGCTAGCGACACATCAGCGTCCCAGGAAGCAGCCTCAGAAAGCAACGATCTGGCTGGATCGGCAAGTGAGGCAATTGAATCGGGTAGTTCTGAAACCTCAGAGCCGCAAACCGCCGCTGTCGAAACTAAATCCGCTGTACCTGAATATCCAGAGCAGATTTCCATTGTCCCACAGGCGGAGTTGCCCTTTGATCCTGAAAAACTTGCCAACGGCTGGCAGGTTGGCCGAGCGAAGCTTAAGCGAATTGCCGGAGACCTCATGGACCCCTTTGGGGACCCTCGATTGTCAGGAACCCCAGTTCCGCTACTTGACCAGATGCCTACACTGGAGTCGTTGCAGCCTGGCACATGCGTGTGGGCTGTAGTGATTGGAGTCGCCGAATTTGGAGCCTTTGTTGAGCTTGCACCCAACTGCACCGGCATGATTCATGTTAGTCGGTTGTCAGAAAACTACGTGGAAGATCCACATCAGTGTGTCCAGGTTGGCGATCTGCTTTTAACCTGGGTTGTCAGGGTGGACGACAAGAAAAATCGCGTCGCGCTGACATGTCTTTCACCTGAACAAACCGCTAGGATTGAAACGGAGGCCCAGCAGCGGAAAGAACGAGAGGTTGCCGATCGTTCGCAGCGCGGCGGGCGCGGCCCCGCAGTTGGTCGATTCGAGCGCCGTGAGGGGCAACCGCAGGGACAGGGACAATCGCGCGACCCATCGCGCGGCGATGGCCCACGCAACGAGTCACATGGACGGGGGCAGGCAAGAGGTGGTTCTGTGCCTCGGGGTGATCAATCATCGGGTCAGCGAGCGCAGGGCGGCAAGACTTCGCGAACCGACCAGCGGACTGGTCGGCAGGACGGCCGGGGTCGCGGCGACCAGCGCGGACGTGGTGACCAGCGCAGTTCGCGGCCTTCCAAGTCGATAGAGTACACCAGCAAGAAACCGGTGGCTCCTATCTCCCAGAAGATGAAGGAAGGCGAAGAGCCGCTGCGCTCATTTTCCGATCTACTCCAGTTCTACGAAGCCCAGCGTACCGGACAAAGCGCTGATGTGAACGCCAAATCGAAAACTCCTGCGGTCACCTCAGTAAGCCCGGCTTCAGAACAGGCGGAAGATCTGGATTTGGCTTCTCAGCAGGTTACAGTTCAGCCAGCAGTCCAAATTGAACAGGTGGTGCCAGAAGTCACTTCGGATGCCGACAACGTGGCTACGAACTCCAGCGAGTGACGCCTTGGGAACATTCCATGGTGTGTCAAAATCTGTGAAAGATCAGTTAGTCTTTCCGGCAGCGCGAAGCTGCCTATCGCGCAGTGCGGCACCCTGATCATTGGCTGGCGCAATTTGCAAGTAGATGCGGGCCGCTCCGCGTCGATCAGCCTCGCGCAAGAATTCATAAAAGCCGCGCATATAGTCGGCAATTGAGGAAAAACTCCGGTACAGAAGACATCGTTCCGCAAGCGACTGACCGGACGCACCATCTCGATCTCTAGTGGTACTCAAGTCCGCGCAGGCGCTTTGTGCCAATTGGCTATCAGGCAATTCAATGACCTGCTGATGGTAGTCAAACAAGTAAACAGGGGCTACGGGCTGATAATGTGCGTGCCGCAGACCAGGGCTGGGCAGGGTTGGATCGATTGCCATTTCAGGTTGGTTCCATGTTTTGATGTCAGGTACGACCGTTCGCAGTTGTTCTAGCGTGATGGCACCTGCCCGCAACTGAACCGGCTGGCTGCCTGAACAATCCACTACCGTCGATTCAATACCGATCTGACAACTGTCACCCCGCAGGATGTAATCCACTCTGCTGTGCATATCTTCCCAAACAGCCTGCCAAGTGGTGCAACTGGGCCGTCCCGACCGATTAGCTGAAGGTGCTGCAACTGGTCGATTGCACCGCTGCAACAACTCCAGAGCCTGAGGATGATTGGGGATTCGTATGCCAACCGTTTCCCGTCCTGCTGTCACCGCGCTTGCCAGAGAAGGGTGTTTTGGAACAACCACTGTCAGTGGACCAGGCGAAAATTTTTCAAGCAAGACTTGGGCCGATTCTGTCACCATCTCGGCGGCAAGCGATAAATGATCAATGCTGCCCAGGTGAACAATCAGTGGATTGTCGCTAGGGCGTCCTTTTGCCATAAAAAGTCGAGCGATTGCCTTCGGATTGGTGGCATCTGCTCCCAGTCCAAAGACGGTTTCAGTTGGAAACGCAACCAACAGTCCTGACTGCAGCGCTTGGGCGGCCACACAGGTGTCTTCAATGATTTGAGTATTAACCAAAGGACTAGGAAAACTTCAGTTCAATAAATGTTTGGAACTATGCTAGAATGAATGCTGAGGACATTTTGAGCTCGAACCAATATTTGACAAGCCGCTTTGGCGACTGACCAAGGAATCTGAC
The DNA here is from genome assembly GCA_036804625.1 of Aureliella sp. Lineage (GTDB taxonomy): Bacteria > Planctomycetota > Planctomycetia > Pirellulales > Pirellulaceae > Aureliella. The sequence continues at coordinate 5,674 of DAIRSD010000162.1, forward strand.
TAAGTGGCTACCCAAAAGAAAATCGCGAAATCATCGGTGGTTCCCATTATTGGGTTGGTGGGCGGTATCGCGTCAGGAAAAAGCTTTATTGGTCAGATTCTAGTTCAATTAGGGTGCGTGCGAATTGATGCCGACAGAATCGGCCATGAATTGCTGGACAAGCCCATGATCTGCCAATTGCTTAAGCAGAAGTTTGGGCCTGAAATCATTGGGCAGGATGGCCGAGTCGATCGGGTGCGACTGGGAAATTTGGTGTTTGGGCCTGATGGCCAGGCCTTGCAACGGCGAGCAGATTTGGAGGCCATCATGCACCCGGCTATCCGAACATCGGCGGTGCAGATGGTTCACAGATTGCGGCATTCTGATCCAGCCCCAACTGCCATTGTGATCGACGCGCCTCTGTTGATCGAGGCTGGCTGGGAACCGATGTGTGATTGGGTCTTCTTTGTAGATACTCCTGAAGAAACACGTCGCAAGCGAGCCAGTGAGCGGGGATGGAGCCAGGAGCACTGGGCGGCACGTGAGAAGGCCCAGTTATCCATCGACCGAAAAAAGCAGGCAGCCACCCATGTCATCCCGGGCGACAGCCCACCCGAAATCCTGAAACAGTATCTGAGCCAACTGATCGATACATTGCGATCCTAATCATGCGGCTCAGTCATGCGGAAAGGATCCAGCGCTTCTTGCAAAGTAGCTTCCGACAGCAGTTTCTGTTCCTGACAGAGCTGCCGAATCGTCTTTCCAGTAGCAAACGCCTCTTTGGTCAGCTTAGCAGCTTTTTCGTAACCGATTAACGGATTCAAGCTTGTAGACATAGAAAGACTTTGTTCAACAGCGGCTTCGCAGGTCTCTGGATTTGGCTCCAGGCCATCCATACAAAATTCTACAAAGGCGTTAACGCAGTTACTCATCAACTGAATGCTTTCCAAGGTCGTTAGTCCCATGACCGGCATCATAATATTCAATTGAAAATTTCCTCCGGCAGCACCACAGATGGTAATGGTCTGATCGTTGCCCATGACACGAGCCGCTACCTGCATCAGGCTTTCACACATAACTGGGTTGATTTTGCCTGGCATGATCGAACTGCCTGGAGCGCGTTCTGGCAGGATGACTTCAAAGAAACCACAACGTGGCCCACTGCCTAGCCATCGAATATTATTTGCTACATTAAAAAGCGTGCTGGCGATGGTCTTTAGTTCAGCATGACATTGCACCAAACCATCACGCTGTGCATTTGCTTCGAAATGATTGGCAGCTTCGACGAAAGCGATACCGGTTTCTTTGGCGACGGCATCGGCAACTCGACGCCCAAATTCGGGGTGCGTATTGATACCGCTGCCCACAGCCGTTCCGCCAACCGGCAATTCCAATACCGCCTGCAGCGCCAAACGCGCGCGGTCGATCGACAGCTCCAACTGCCTAGCGAAACCTCCGAATTCCTGTCCCAATCTTAGAGGCGTTGCATCCATCAAGTGCGTGCGACCGATCTTAATGATCCGATCCCAAGCCGAAGCCTTGGCCAACAGTTGTCCATGCAAATTTTGCAATGCTGGCAGAAGCGCACGATGGATCTGGCTAGCCACGGCCACATGGATAGCCGTTGGGAAAGTGTCGTTCGTACTTTGCCCCATATTCACATGATCGTTGGGGTGAATCGATTTCTCTTTCGAGAAGCGATCACCACCCATTAGTTCAATGGCTCGATTGGCGATGACTTCGTTAACATTCATGTTGCTGGACGTTCCCGATCCAGTTTGGTAAACATCGATTGGGAATTGGTCCGATAGACCTCCAGCAGCCACCTCTTTCGCGGCACTCAAAAGCGCCTCCACTTGAGGACCGGTCAGTGGATTTTTGCCACTACCCGTAAGCTTGCCTAGATCACGATTCGCGATTGCACAGGCAAATTTGACCAACCCCATCGCCCTTAGTAGCGCTGGCGGCAACTGAGTACCGGAAATAGGAAAGTTCTCGACGGCCCGTTGGGTTTGCGCTGAGTAATAAGCGCGAGCGGGTACGCGTACCTCGCCCATGGAATCTAACTCTACTCGATAATCAGTCATGGAGCGTTTTCCTGTCAAAAATATCGGTGTCTCAGGGGGGCTGTTTGTATCCGGGCAAAGCAAGGCTCTCATCCTATCCATCTGGCTGGAATTGCCAACGGGACATTGTATCCGTCTGCCTTTCCGCTGCTTTTTGCAGAGCCATCGATCGCTGGTAGTCTGCGCGGGATGGATCAGCTATAATACGCTGCGTTGATTAACCCCTGCGCTCTACCTGGGTTGACAGCAGCAGGCGTTTTCAGAAGTTCTATTTACTTCCCGTGGATAGTCAAGCCATAGTGTTCGTCAAGGTGCAGGTGATGGCCGTTCCCATGCAGTTGTCTCGCATAATCATCAGCGAGATCAGCGACAATCAGGTGATCTATCTTCAGGAAATCGAAGGCACTAGGCAGTTTCCCATATTGATCGGCATCTTTGAGGCCACCAGTATCGATCGTCGCATCAAGACCGACTTCAGGCCGTTGCGACCCTTGACACACGATCTGGTGGTGTCTGTTGCCGAAGGGTTGGGGGCTCGCGTTGAAAGCATCATGATCAGCGAACTGCGCGAGCATACTTATTTCGCACAACTGAAACTTCGTCGCGGCGAGGAATTGATCGAGATCGATTGCCGCCCCAGCGACGCGCTGGCAGTAGCGGTGACTTTTGATCCTCCGCTGCCAATTTTTGTGGCCGAAGAGGTCTTGGAGCAGGCGGCCTCCGAGGGCACCTAAGTCGGAAATCGTTTTTGTGGCCACAAGAAACTTAACTCAACAAACGCCCAGTCCAAGTCGCCTGGGCACCCATCCACAACCACTGGTGCGCCGACTGCCCTCCAGTTGGTCACCTACCTATTGTTTCCGCCGCATGTCTCGATTGGAAGGATGCGTTTGGCTGGATAGCAGCTTGCAAACGGACGATGGCTTGAGCCGCTATAGCTATATGGCTGCCCTTCCTTTCAGCACTCTGCGAATCGACAAGCCTTACGGGGAAGCTCTTGATACAGTGGCCAAACGTTTGGCCGCATTTCAACAATCCAAACTGCCTGGCATACCTCCCATGCAAGGCGGTTGGCTAGGTTGGTTCGGTTACGAGTTGGGGCGCTGCTTTGAATCGATTCCAGCGGCGGCAATCAACGACTTCTCTCTGCCGCTGGCCATGCTAGGACTGTATGATGTGGTACTTAGTTGGGATCACAGCACCGGGCAAGGGTACGTGGTTTCACAGGGTTGGCCACAGGTGGAATCGTTGGCTCGCCAAGAGCATGCCTATCGACGGATGTGTCACATCTTGTCGATCTTGGACCAAGAAGAAGCAGCAGTCTCTGGACCAAGCGCCACCCAGCGTTTGCGACGCAACTATACCGTTTCGCCTCACCGTTTGGCACCTCAATATCCCACTCGCTGGTCCTCCGATTGGACCAGCAACTTCACTTCCCAAGGATATCGCCAAGCGGTCGACAGATGTGTTCAGTACGTCCATGCTGGACATATCTTTCAAGTGAACCTTTCGCAGCGGTTACTCCGCAGGTCGATTTGCGAGCCTGAAGAACTAGCGCTGCACCTACATCGTGTCAATCCGGCAACTTTTGCGGGCTATGCCGACTTCGGTCGTGTTCAAGTAGTCAGTTCTTCTCCTGAGCGGTTTTTGAGAGTCCACGATCAAGTGATCGAGGCGCGACCCATCAAAGGAACTCGTCCAAGAATGAGCGATCCAATGGCAGACGTGGGCATGTCTCAACTACTTTTGCAAAGCCAGAAGGATCGAAGCGAAAACGTGATGATAGTCGATTTACTGCGCAACGAGCTTTCTCAACTGGCTCAGTTAGATACGGTTCAGGTCAAAGCCTTGGCCGCTTTGGAGCGGTATCCTTATGTCTGGCATT